>NZ_JBHTUD010000005.1:251585-401598 GCF_042794235.1 Nocardia sp. NPDC056541 | reverse complement strand
CGGCTGGAGCCCGAGCGGTCCGGTCGTTGTCGGCGGTCGGCTGGTCGGGCGTCTCGCTCAACCGAGATCCGGGCGGCCTCTCGCTGATACATTTTGCAGACGAAGAAGGCCCCGATCAGATGATCGGGGCCTTCTTTGCGTGTCCGGAGGGGGACTTGAACCCCCACGCCCTAATACGGGCACTAGCACCTCAAGCTAGCGCGTCTGCCATTCCGCCACCCGGACTTGCTGGTGTGCCAAAAGATTATCCGACGCGCCGTCGGAAACCAAATCGCCTAGCTGACCTGCTGTTTGTCCAGGTTCTGCACCCGGCGCTGAGATCACACCGACGCGGGATGCCGAGGGTCCGCGGTGTGGTTCGGCGTTGGTCTGCGCCCGGCGCCGTCCAGGTGCCGGTTGGACCACCGTGAAGCGACCACTCCATCGCGTAGTCCAGGTCGGGAGGCCGACCGATAGCGTTCGGTCGCTCTTGACGGTTCGGAATCCCGAGCGTAATTTACCAATCAGTCAATTCTACCCGTGACTATCGGTAACACACACATGTGGCTCTCACCGGCAGGCGCGGGCCCGGCCGTCCAGCGAAGGAGCAATGGCGCTCATGGAACACCCCACGGCATTCACTCAGCACCCCGCAGCCGACCGTCGATCGCGCGTACTCGATCGTCTCGCACGCCCGATACTGGACGCAGTCCTGCCACGAATCGACTCGCGCGTCCTGGATTCGACCAGGCCGTTCAGGACACCGGAGATGATGCGACCGCACGCCGAGTCCCGGCGGTGGGCATGGACGCACTACGGAGTGTTCCTCCCCGAGCTACCCGGCCCGCACCGCTACCTGAACACGATGACCTTCATCGGTGCGACTGGTGCACTGGCCTTCGACAACGACTACCTCGCCGCCGATGACGCCCGCGACACGGCCACCGTCCTGTCGTCTACTGCCGCCGAGGGGCAACACCACTATCGCGCCTACGACACCGGACGCGACTGCTCTTTCGCCGACGACGGCTCCCGTCTCGATTGGGGCCGCGAGCTGAGCATCACCGGGGCGTATCCCTATTTCCACGTCCGCGGTCAGTATGACGATTTCGACGTGAGCCTCGATATCCGAGCGACGGACCAGGTTTCGTGGTTCGTCCGCACCCCCTTCTACGACCACCTCAGCCTGTTCGCGACCGCCACCGGAACCCTGACCGACAAGACCGGCACGGTCGCCATCGAACAGACGTTGTGCACGTTCGAATACGCCCGTTGCATGTCGCCGCAATCGGTTACGGCACAGGCGCTTCCGACACAACGCAAGCTCCCCGTCGACTTCTTCACCTACCAGATCATCAACCTCGACAGTTCGACGCAGGTGCTGCTCACCGAGGTTCGCGCCGCCGGCGCGGTCGCGTGCCTGCTCGCGCATGTGCGGTGCGTCGACGGGACAACGCGGGTGTACGACGACGTCGCCATGACGGTTCTGTCCTATCAGCCGAAACCGCTGGTCGATCCTCGCGGCCGCCCGATGCGCGTCCCGCAACAACTGCGCTGGCGGGTGCGCGATGCGGCGGGTGCGGAGGTCCTGACATTCGACGCCGAAGTCGACAGCCCGCTCCGCTACGGGCACGGCCGCGGCTATGTCGGCGCCTACACCTACCGAGGAACCTGGCAGGGCCGACGTTCGGTCACGGGAAGCGGCTATCTGGAGTGGATCGACTGCGAACCGGGGCAGTGACCACGGCACACTCCAGCATCGTTGTCTCGACCTGAAAATTCACCGTGATTCGGCATCCACGGCGTCGCGCGACGCCGTGGAGCTGTCCGGTCCCTCAGGGCGCGTCCAACACGCTTGCCGGAACCCCGTAGGGCAGAAACCGCACCCGCCGGCGATCGTCGGTGTTGTCACGATGTGCGCGTAAAGCCTCGAGCTCGGTCGGAAACACCTGGTCGACGCTGGCCTGGCCGGTGTCGTCGATGCTGAAGATCGCCCACACCCCGCTGCCGGTGTCGCCGGTGGTCTCGCCCTCTGGCATCGGCGGACGTGGCTGCTCCGGCTGGAAGAACTGACCGAACAGCGACGTCAATGAACCGACGTCGGCACGATCGACGTGGCTCAGATAGTCACCAGCTTTTCCGAGCAGGTCGCGCAGTTCGGTTCCTGCCTCACGCAGCGCACGTTCGAAATCTTGCGGATCGATGCCGAAAGGTTCATTGGTAGCCATCGCATCTGCTCCTGGGGACGAGTTGGGTGCTCCGTCCCTCAGTGTCCTCGCGAAACGACGACTTCGCCACGACGACGGTTCCGAGCTCATGGCGTCGGTGTCTGGCGGGCCGTTTCGATAATCACCTCGTTATAGGCGATGACCACCCGCTCCTGCTGCGTTGGCACTTGTGTCGTTGCGCGTGCTCCGAGAATCTGGATGCGAGCTACGACATCAGGGGAGATATCGGACACGACGATGGTCAGGGTGTCGCGTGCGTCCGGGTGAGTCGCGCAGTGCTGGATCCAGTCGGCGAACTCCGGCCCGAGCTCGTCACCTCGAACGATGTAGCCTTCGCCGCCGACACGGCCTGGGCGAAATCCCCCGATCGCTGTCGCCCACCCCATGATCTCGTCCAACGCGATCGCGTACCAGGCTGCGCCGACGCTCGTGAGGAATTGGGCCAGTTCGTCGTCGCGATCGTGCCTCGACATGTGTGATTCCCCCTCGTCGCTGCCTTGAAAATTTCGGATGACAGTCAGTCGAACCTGATTCATTATGGGCGGGGAGATTCGAGGGGGAGCGCGGTGGGAACAGCAGTCGACTACGAGATCTATGTCCGGCCCGCGGAGGTCGAGCACGCACTGCAGATATTGGCCGATCGAGCCGCTCGACCGCTGCAGGTCGCAACGAAGGTGTTGTTGCCCGACCGACGGCAAGTGGACCTGCCCTATCGCGTTGGCGGAATCGTCGACCGGTCGTTCGTCGATTGCAGGAGGGGCAACGACCTCGATCTCTTGCTGGCGATGCGAGTCGACGTCGACGAGGAGATCGCCCACCGGTACAAGCTTTTCGAGGCGGTCATGTTCACTGAGATCGAGGGGAAGTTCTACCGCTACCGAGACGATTTGAGCGCCGATGAGATGGTGGACCTCTTCGAACTCACCGCCGAGGAACAACTCGCGCGGGGCGCCCTGGTCACGACCGGGACAACGCAGGTAAACGTGCGACTGAAGGTCCAGTTCGCCAGTCGGTTCGTCCCCTCGTGCGCACGGATACGCGTCTTCTCATGGTCGACCTCGACGCACTTCCTGTTCAGTCGTTCCCCCGCGTTCCATCGGATTTTCGCCGAGCTCGCGCGCGCCACGGATGCGGTGGGCTGGATGTATGGCGTCGAGCCTGACGACGAGAAGATCGTGTACTGGCTCAACGGCGAACCGACTGGTCGAATGGCGGTGCCGGGCAAGAGATTCGCGAACCTCGGCGAACTGGCCGATGCAATGCGACCCTCAGCCATGGACGATCCGGCGGATCACTGATGCTGCGTACCCGGAGCGTTCGGTCGGGTCACCCAGTGTCAGAGAATCGGATTGGTGCGAAGTCTCCGCTTGCCGCCGACGATACAGTTGCGGCCGTCGGAGCGGGGTGCGAAGTGGGCCGTCGGACCACCAGCTGCCGAGCGCACGCGACTGCTCAGCCGTGCTGTGAAACCGCATCGCTTTGACGCCGCCACATTTCATAGTTCCCGCATTCCGCCGTGATCTCAGCCGTCGCCTGAGCTGCGGTGAAGAAGTCGTCGGCCAGCGGCGAGGTGCGCGATGCCGCCATCGCGAGGTACACCTGGTCGGGCGCCAGATCCGGGACGGGCACGTAGCTGATGTCCGGACGTGAGTAGAACACGGTCTCCGAACGCCCCACGAACGAGATTCCGCGGCCCGCCGCGACGTGTTCGAGCTTCTCCTCCACGCCGCGCACCCGAAGCCCTGAGTCGGGGAGCGGGCGCGTGGTGGGCTGCGTGCTCGCGTCCGCATGCCAGATCAGCGGCTCACCGGCCAGGTCGGCCTCGGAGACCTCCTCCTTGCCTGCCAACCGGTGATCGGCGGGCAGCACCACCATGAGCGGCTCGGTGTAGAGCTGAGTCAGGCGCAGACCGGTCTCGTTGATGGGCAGCCGCACATAGCCGACGTCGACGCGGCCGTCGAGCAGCATCGGGGCCTGGTCGTCCCATTCCATTCGCTGCACGTCCACGACCACGTCCGGATGCTGAGCCTCGAACGCCCGCGCCGCTGGGATGACCGGAATGCCGGCCCGAAAGCCGACCACCAGCCGATGGCTGCCGCGGGCGGCGACGGCCACCCGGCGCCGGACCGCGTGCGCGGAGGCGAGCAGCGGACCGGCGTCGGCCAGCAGTTGTCGGCCCGCGTCGGTCAGCGCTACGCCGTGGCGATCTCTGGTGAACAGTTCTGCGCCGAGATCGTGTTCCAGCGCACGGATCTGCCGACTGAGCGCTGGCTGCGCGATGTGCAGCTCATCGGCGGCGCGGCCGAAGTGCAGCCTGTCGGCGACGGCGGCAAAGTAGCGCAACTTGCGCAGATCCAGATCCATGGCGCCTCCTGGTCCGGTGATGCCTCCAAGGTATCACCACGGCTGAAATGGGTCTTGGACGCCAACTCGACTCAGTGGCATCGTTCATGGGGCGCAAGCGAATTCGGAATCGAACCAGAATTCGCACGTCAGTAACCGGTCCCCTCCATCGCGTCGTTCGACGGCATTGACGAGCGCAACAAACAACAGAACTGTTTCGGATATCCCATCAATTCAAGGGAGTTATCGTGGGAAAGCTCGATGGCAAGGTAGCGGTAATCACCGGCGGATCCACCGGCATGGCACTGGCCGGCGCCAAACTGTTCGTCGAGGAAGGAGCGCACGTCTTCATCCAGGCCCGGCGGCAGGAAGCGCTGGACGCCGCCGTCGAGCTGATCGGACGCAGCGTCACCGCCGTCCAGGGTGATGCGTCCGATCTGGACGACCTGGACCGCCTGTACGACACCGTCAAGCGGGAAAAGGGCTCGATCGACGTGCTGTGGGCCAGCGCCGGGATGGGCGAACCCGCCGTCCTCGGCGAGATCACCGAGGAACAGTTCCACCGCTCCTTCTGGCTCAATGCGCGCGGCACCCTGTTCACGGTGCAGAAGGCACTGCCGCTGATCAACGACAACGGCTCGATCTTCATGACCGGATCCAACGCCTCCCTCGGTGCCTTCCCCGGCTGGAGCCTCTACGCCGGAAGCAAAGCCGTCCAACAGGCTTGGGCCCGCGTCTGGCTGAACGAATTGCGTGACCGCAAGATCCGGGTCAATGTCCTGACCCCGGGCCAGGTCGCCACCGCCAAACAAGAAGAATTGTTCGACGAGGCCACCAGGGCCGAATTCGAGTCGCTCATCCCCCGCGGGAAAATGGGCCGCCCAGAAGAAATCGCCACCGTCGCACTATTTCTCGCGTCCGACGACTCCAGCTATGTCAACGGTCTGGAACTGGTCTCCGACGGCGGCACCACCGCCATCTGAACCACACGGCAACGGGGTAGGCCACTGGGATTTCGCCCTCGGCGTCGGCGAGTTCACCGGCTGAGCCCCGGTCCGAGCAGTTCGATTCAGATCAGAGAAGGACGGACACATCCATGAGCAGCATCAGTTTCATCGGTCTGGGAACCATGGCCCACGCCATCGCCACTCGCGCGGTCGCCGGCGGCAACATTGTGGAGATCCTCGGCCGCGACTCGGCCAAGGCCGAGGGCCTGGCTGCCGCGCTAGGCGGCGGTGCCACGGCCGGGACATTCGGCACCGTCCCTGCCGGCGACATCGTCGTCCTCGCCGTGCCGTACACCAGCGCGGTATCGGTCGTCGCCCGGTACGGGGATGCACTGGCAGGCAAGGTCATCATCGACATCACCAATACCTTCAACGCCGACGCCACCGGGCTCGTCACTCCGGACGGTACGTCCGGTGCGCAAGAGATCGCCGAGGCCGCCCCCGCGAGCGCGCACGTCGTGAAGGCGTTCAACACCGTCTTCGGTCACATCATCGCCCAGGGCCGTCCGTTGGACGTGTTCTTCGCCGGAGATGACGCGCGGGCCAAGGCCGGCGTGGCGGCGTTCATCGAGAGCCTGGGACTGCGTCCCTTCGATGTCGGCGGACTCGAGATGGCGCGCTGGCTGGAAGGGGTCGGTCCACTGCTGATGGGCCTGGCCCGCCGCGGCGTGGGGAGCTTCGACATCGCCCTCAGCGTCGACATCGCCGACTGAGTGGGGCGCGCACCGCCATTTCTTCCGCCGCATCACGCACAAGGAGCAATAACATGCGCGTTTTCGTCACTGGCGGGACCGGCCATTCCGGTTCGTACATCATCCCCGAACTCGTCACCGCCGGGCACGAGGTCACCGGCCTGGCCCGGTCGGACACGGCCGCGGCCGCCCTGTCCGCGCTCGGCGCGAAGGTACGTCGCGGCGACCTGGAGGATCTCGACGGGCTCAAAGACGCGGCCGCGGATTCCGAGGGTGTCATTCACGTCGCGCACCGGCAAGACCTGCTTCCCTCCGGCGGGCTCGACGCCGTGGCCGCCGCGGAACTCCCGATCATCCTCGCCTACGGCGAGGCACTCGCGGGAACCGGAAAGCCGTTGGTCGCGGCGGGGAGCATCGGCTCAGCCGGGAACCTGGGCCGGCCGGCCACCGAGGAGGACCCGGCCCTTCCCGGCGGCGAGGAGTACAAGGGCACCCTGCGGGTTCGCAACGTCGTGGAAACCGCCGTAGTCGACCTCGCTGAGCAGGGAGTGCGGTCTTCGGTCGTGCGGTTTGCCAACATCGCGCACAGCACGACCGATCGTGGCGGGTTCCTCGTGCAGCTGATCGCGCTCGCGAAGGAGAAGGGTTTCGTCGGCTACCCCGGAGACGGCGCGAACCTGTGGAACGCCGTGCACGTCCGCGATATCGCCCCCGTGTTCCGCCTGGCTATGGAGAAGGGGCCGGCCGGCAGATACTGGCACGCGGTAGGGGACGGGGCCATCCCACTCCGGGATATTGCCGAGGCCATCGGCAGCCGACTGGGCCTGCCCGTCGTGAGCATTCCCTGGGACGTGCTGATGGTGCCGGGATACTTCGGGTTCCTCGCGAACATAGTCACGCAGAGCTACCCGGCGTCCAACCTAATCACTCGCCGGACCCTCGGCTGGGAACCCACTCAGCCCGGCCTGCTCGCCGATTTGGACAACGGGCATTACTTCCCCGGCAGGGCGCCCAATCATTAGGGACTGCTGCACGAGGGCGACGTGAATGTTGTCTCCCACCTTGATCAGACATGGTTGCGCCGTCAGACCGGCCATGGGCGCCCGGCGGCGTGCACATGGTCGGAGGCTGAGGCGGGTCGGCTAGATGTCGGAAGCGTAGGTGCAGAAGTGATCCACGACTTCGACGAGAAGGGGGTGGACGCTTCGCACCGAAGATAGAACGGGGCAGACCAGCGAAGACGGGCGAGTTCGCGGCGTTCCGTTGCTTCGCGCTCAACGGCACCGATCGCCGCAGCCCTGTCGTGCAGGATGCGGCGATCGGCGGCAACATTCGCTGGCACAACCAGCACGCCCGCCCGACCCGAAACTTCGCTGTCGGTGCGAAGATCCGGCGGTTAAATTACCCAACCAAGGTCGACTGACGCGGCACTAGATGATTCCTAACCCGGCTGTCGAGTTGTACAGCAACCAGTCGTACCAGAGCTGATACCGCGCCTGTGGCGCCTTGGTCTCCAGCATTCGATCCGTGCTGTCCTTGCGGCCGGAGCTGACCCATACGCTGTCGTACGAGCCGATGTGGGCAGTGACAGTGAGGGGCCGGAATACAGTGTCCCGCCATCCCGAGGAAATGTAGTCGATCAGCTCACCGAATACCCAGGCGGAAATGGTTCCGACCACCAGCCCGAACGGCCCTCCGATCGTCGTACCCACCTTGACCAGAGCGTCCTGAACCTGCTTCTTGATCTCCTTCGTGACCTGATCCAGAAATGTTTGCATAGCCTTACCATTGTCTCGTTCGACTAGCACGAGTGTCACGAGATAGGCCTTGGGGAAGGAATTTCCGCGCTCTGTGATATCGAAATTCGTGAAGGTTCGCGGGGGATTGTAGTGCTTGATTTCCTTATTGTTGAAACTCCCGAGTTTGATCGGCTTGATGGTTTTCGTGTCACCGCTTTCATCGACGGATGTACCACCGAGCCACATGTCGTCTTCACCGATGTGACCGCCGAACGGGCTGTTGGTCTCGTTGGCGCAGCGGATCTGGGTCACCCGCAGCAGGAGGCTATCCGACCGCGTCGCTCGAGCGGGTGCATGCTGGGGGATCATCCCGCGCAATGTGCCGAGGAACGCCGGATTTTGCAGTTTCGCGAGGTCCGCGGCGGAGAACTTCAGGTTGGGGATGGCGAAAGCGGAGCCTTGCGAGGCGATCGGAGTCCGTGTCTGCAGATCGACCCCGGCCAGTTCCCCGAGATGCGCCGTGCGGATCGCGGTGGTATTCACCCGCTGGATAGCGGCGACTCCGGCGGCGGCCCGCTTCTTTTCGGGCATGGTGTCGAACCAGCTCGCCAAAATATTCTCGGCGGAATCTCGTTGAGTGGGCAGCGGGAACCGCGCTGCGTCGGCAGCGTGTGCGGCGACTTTATCTGCCGCCAGTTCGAGCTGGCGAACCACGCGCTCGCCAATTTTGCGCAGTTTCGGATCGATGATATCGCCGAGCTGCGAATCGATGCTGTTGATGGCCATGTCGATTTCCTTTCGTGTTTCATCACTTCGATGAGAACTCGACACTATGTATGAATTCTTTGGCGCACTTCGGTGCTGACACCGAAAAGGGCACCGTGGTAGCCCGGATGCGGTCGGCGCGTTCGCGACACATGCTGCTGTGGAAGGTGATGAACGGCTGCAGTCAGTAGCCCGTGGGTAGATCGAAGGAAGTGCTCCGGATGTGCGGAATCAACGACAATTCGAGGTCGACGGTGGAGCGCGAGCGCACGGCTGTCATCGATGCGGTCGACTATCTGCGGCCGCGGATAGCCGCCGCGCACGATCCGCGCGTCGTGTGGTGGCCGAGCTCGATGGCCGAGGAACGGGAGACGCGCCTCACGATCGGACTGATCGAAGGCGGCTTCGATCAGTCGGTTGCCGACCTGGACGGCGCCGGCATCACCGTCCGGTGGTTCGGTGGCGGACGGACTGCTCCACTGTGGTTCCGCGAACACGGGGCCTTCTCCGCATCGCTGTTGGTCGGACAGGGCATATTTCGACTGCGCGGAACCGTGCCACGTGCGCGCCTGAACGTTGCCTGCACCGCGTCAGCGGACGGCGTCATCCGGCCCGATGATGTCGCCACCGCCATTCGATGGCTGACGTCTTCGGGTGCAGACGTGATCGTGATTCCGCTGGGCCAGCCCGACGCTCATGCCGGACTGATCGCCGCGCTGCGGGCAGCGACGCACGCCGGGATCGCCGTGATCGCGGCAGCGGGCAACTCGGCAGCAGGGCCGATCCTCTTCCCGGCGAGTGACCCACGATGCCTGGCAGTCGGGGCATGCACCGCGACTGGCGCGCTGCTACCTGGTTGTGTGAGCGAACCGCGGGTGGACCTGTTCGTGCGCGGCGACCGGGTCCGCGCACCTGTCCGCGGACGGTTGCTGCGAACCCGCAGCGGGACCTCGGTCGCGTGTGTACTCGCGGGAGGGCTCGCGACTACTTTGATGACCGAATACGGTCGGACTGCTGCGATCGAGTACATGGCGCGGCGGCGGAAATCAGTTAGGGATTGAAGTCGCCGATCGCTCGCGGCAACCCAGTTCGGCAAAGCGGCGTCGCTGGGCTACAGGCCCGCGTCGCCCAGAAACCAGCTGACATCGACGCGAAGCTCGCCAAGCTGACCGCGGTACGTGATACATTGCGCGCCGCCCTTGCCGCAGGCTTTGATGACCTGCTCGCATGTAGCGAAAGCCCCACCTGCCCAGTCTCTTTGGACGATCTGAACCGCAAATCGAGTACGGGAGAAAGCGGCTGTGGCTACTGAATCGATCACGAGGACGGTCATCGTATTCGGGCTCGGTCTGCGGGTACGCCACCACGATCACAGCATCCTGAACCGGATATCTAGGCTCTGCCCATGACCGTGGTGCGCTCGATCATGCTGTTCGTTCTTGCTGCAATCGCCGAGATCGGCGGGGCTTGGCTGGTCTGGCAGGGCGTGCGTGAGCATCGTGGCTGGGCATGGATCGGCGCCGGAGTCATCGCCCTGGGGATCTACGGTTTCATCGCAACGTTGCAGCCTGACGCCAACTTCGGACGCATCCTCGCAGCCTATGGTGGCGTGTTCGTCGCCGGATCACTGTTGTGGGGGATGGTGCTGGACGGCTTCCGTCCCGATCGGTGGGACGTAGTCGGCGCGGTGATCTGCCTGGTCGGTGTCGCAGTCATCATGTACGCGCCGCGCGCCGCTTGATCGGCTGGTCAGTCGCAAGACACATCGTCGGCGGCAATCGGTAGATGGACAGATTTGCTGGGCAGGTCCGGGGAAACCGTCGGGGTACAGCCTGCCTGAAATCAACAAGGCAATGAGTACGGGCCGCAAGTTCATTGCCGCTGGCAACCAGGTGCTGGCCGATCGGATCCGTGAGGCTATTCAGCAGTAGGAGCGGCTCGCCCGCAACAATTTTCGCGGTGCTCGCCTAACCTGCTGCCCTGACCTTCCGGGCCTGGCGATGTCGCCGCACCTCGGCCTTGCCTCATGCGCTTCCGAACCACCTGAATGCCACCAAGTCGACCGGCGACCCAACGCCGGAGGAGCCGAGCTAGACCGATATTCGTTGCAAGGGAACCGAATTCACCTTTGCGGCGTCTAAGTCGTTGAAGGGGCTCTCACGCCGAAGGCGTCGAAGAACTCCAACGGTGCAACAACTCGACAGGAGTCGACTCGTGCTGATGACCTACGACGCGGAAGCGACACCGCGATGACCTATCCCCAAAGGCCTCGCTAGCTAGCTCATCCAATTCTGTTGCACCGCAACAACAGGCATAACTTGCGATGCCCAAGCGGCAGGAGCCCGCAATGACCACCGCTGACCCGTACCGGCCCACCCCCGCGCGACTGCACAACGCGATCCTGGGTGGGAAGGACCACTACGCGCCTGACCACGCGCTGGCCACCAGCCTGGCGGCGAACAAGATCACGCCCGCGATCACCGAATCACGTCGCTTCATCCTGCGCGCGGTCGAGTACCTGATCGACCAGCACGAGGTTTCCCAGTTCGTCGAACTGGGCTGCGGCTACCCGCACGCCCCGAACATCCACGAAATCGCGGGAGACCGGAACGACGACCTCACCCGAATTCTCTACATCGACAACGACCCCGTTGTCGCCGCCTACGGCCGTGCCCTGCTGACGGGTCCGAACCGCTTCTTTACCGATACCGATCTGACCGACACTTCGGCGGTCCTCGGCGACATCATTGCCGTGATGGACACAGCCAGGCCGATCGCGGTGTTTGTGTCGGGGACCGCGGAACTGATCAGTGACGCTCCCGCGATGGTCACGGCGTTGACCGACCGCCTTGCTTCCGGGACGTGGATGGTGTTCACCCACATCACCGACGACGTCCACACTCACCAGATCCACTCAGCCACTCAAGTTTTCCGCAGTGCGGGCATCGCCTACCACGCACGCGGGCGCGACGAGATCACGGCCATGCTCACCGGGTACCGACTCGTCACACCCGGCCTGATCGCCCCACACCGGTGGCGACCCGTCCCCGGCACCGGGGTACCCGCACTCTCCACCACGCCGCGACACCGCGCGGCGTCGGATCTGAGTGCTTACGCTGCAGTGGGCCGACTCCACCGATGACCGCACCGCGTTCACCGTCTCTGCCTCGCGCCCAACGGGATCGGGACGACAGTAGGCGCGAGGACGCCCGGCGGCGTCGGCGTCAAACGGTGACAACGATTTTGCCGGTGTGGTGGCCCTGTTCCAGGTAGCGGTGGGCGGCGACGATGTCGTCGAGGGTGAACACGGTGTCGATGATGGGGCGCAGCGCGCCGGTGCGGATGCCGGCGGTCAGGAATGCGGTGATGCGGTGCACGGCCGCCGGGTCGAGGGTGTGCTCGAAGCTCATGTACCGGATCGTGGTGATGGGGCTGGCCGGATACGGTGCCGGCCGGGGATCCAGCCAGCCGACGGTGATCAGCCTGCCGCTGAATCGCTTGGCCGCATCGGCGAGTTCGGCCAGGCCGGGACCCATGACCGAGTCCAACACGATGTCGGCGCCGATGCCGTTGGTGTGTCGGTGTGTGGCCTCGACGACATCGTCGCGGTCGGTGACGATGACGGCGACGGCACCGGCATCCAGCAGGGTGCGTTCTTTTGCGGCGCTCCGGGTGACGGCCAGGGGGATGGCGCCGATCTGGTTGGCGATCTGGATGGCGGCCAGGCCCACACCGCTGGAGGCTGCGGTGATCAGGACATGGTCGCCGGGTTGCATCCCAGCCTTTTCGACGAGCGCGCCGTAGGCGGTGGAGTACGCCACCCACAACGCTGCTGCGCTGATGGCGTCCAGGCCGGCGGGCCTGGCGACGACCCGGTCGGCGGGGAGGACGAGGTGTTCGGCATAGGTCCCGTTGGTGTCCATGTCGGGCACGGCCGTCACGATGACCGCATCACCGGTGGCCCATCCGGCGACTCCCGAGCCGAGGGCGTCGATCGTGCCGGTCGCTTCGATGCCGAGGCGGGCGTGTGGCAGGCGGATCGGTCGCGGTGACATGCCCGCGCGGATCATCTGGTCGAGTCGATTGATACCGACGGCTTCGACCTTGATCCGCACCTCGCCGGGGCCGGGGTCGCCGACCGGTTCGTCGACGATCTGCAGGACGTCGGGGGTGCCGGTCTCATCGAAGACGACGACTCGTGACATGGGGGGCTCCTGACCGCTCATCTATTTCTCGTACAGTCGTACTATGAATATAGATAGTACAGTCGTTCTAGGAATGTCAATCGTGGTGGATCGGGAGGCAAGTGATGGCAGGACGTCCGGTCGACTATCAGCGCAGGGACGAATTGCTCGACGCGGTAGTGGATTACATGGTCGAGCACGGGATCTCCGAGCTGTCGTGGCGGCCCGTCGCCGCCGGCCTCGGCGTCTCGCCGACCACGCTGGTGCACCACTTCGGCACCAAGGAGCAGATGCTCCAGGTCGTCCTCGAGCGGTTACGTCGGCGCATGTTCGCCGCCACCAGTGATGCGGCGGGTCCGCATCCCGACCTGGCGACGGCAGCGCGTGCGGTCTGGACTCGAACTTCCGACCCACGCATGCAGGCGGAGTTCCGGCTGTTCTTCGCCGCCTACGGCCGCGCCCTGCAAGCCCCCCAGCAGTTCGCGGACTTCCTCGACCACGTCGTCACCGATTGGATGACCTCATTGCGCAAGGCCCCCGACGTTGACCCCGAGACCGCCTCTCGCGCAGCCACATTGGTGATCGCGACGATTCGCGGACTGCTGCTCGACCTACTCGCTACCGGCGACCGGAACCGGGTCCAGGATGCTGCCGAAAGCTTCCTGAGCGCCCTCGAACGCCGACCGTAACCCTCGCCAACCCCTTGTGCGGCAGGACAGCAGGTGGTGCGAAGGTTGGAATGGATCGCCAGCACGGGTAAGGGCGAACTCCGGGACCTCAGGTTACAGGCGTTGATCCGCGCGCACTGTGGCCAGTACCTTCCACGCCTGTAGTGCCGCACCGAGATCGCGTACTGCGGCAGGGTCGGTGAGGGAGCGGCCGGTGAGTTTCTCGATGTGGCGGAGGCGGTAGCGCACTGTGTTGGCGTGCAGGTAGAGGCTTTCGCCGGTGGTGGCCGCGGAACCGCCTGCGGCGAACCAGGTTTCGAGGGTTTCCAGGAGGCGGTGGCGGTCGTCGTGGGGGAGGGCGAGTACCTCGTGTAGGCGCAGGTCGACCATGCGCGCAGCCTCCAGTGGCGCGGCGGCGACCACCATGCCCAGCGGATTGTCGTCGAATCGGGCGACGCCGGAGGTGTGATCGCCGAGGCCGACCACCGCGAGCCGGGCGAAATGCAGCGCCTGCGGGGTGTCGGTGAGTGACTCGTACGGTGGACTCATGCCGACGCGTGCTCGAAATTTGCGCAGCGTGGCCAGCGTGGTGGACTCCTGATTCGCCGGGAGCGCGAGAACGCCGATCTGCTGATCCGGGCGGAGTCGCCAAGCGGAGATGATCTGCGCACGGCGCAACTCGGTTTCGATGCCGGGCAGCGCTTCCCGGCCCGCGGCGCTGACCTCCGCGGCGACCACCACGTAGCGTCCCCGCGGCGGCAGCCCGAGAACGCGCGTGGCCTCGCCGAGGGTGGCCGGGTCGGCGATGACGCCGGTGAACAACGCCTCGACCAGCACCGACCGCTCGTGCTCGCGTTGCAGCACGAGTTCTGAGCTCATCTCCCGGTAGGCGGCCGCGACGGCGACGGAGTACTCGCCTGCCAGCGCCCAGACCTCGGCCGCCAGATCGACGAGGCCGGCGTCGGTGACCGCCGGATGCCGTCTGGCTTCGGCGACCAGTTCCGACCACAGGAATTCGAAGCCGATCCGGAAGGCGTGCAGGGTCTCGGCCAGCGGCACACCCTGCTGGGCGCGCAGCCTGCCGGTTTCCTTCGGCGGCTCGGGATCCACCGGTTCGGCGGTGGTGAAGTGCTGCACCATCAGCGTCAGATTGCGGGTGCAGGAGATGTGGATCGTGTCGAACGGAACCTGGTTCTCGTTGCGGTAGGTCTCGAGTTCGTCGACGAATCGCCGGGCCAGCTGCAGTCCGAGATCGTCGATGCGCGCGAGCAGTGCCGCGGCGACGTCGACGATCGGGCTCGGTGGCGATGTTCGGACCATTTCCGCAGCTTACCGGGGGTGCGGTTGTTCCCGCGGACAATGCTTTCGCGGCGATGTTGTCCGGCGATCCATGGGATCGCGGTCACAGCGGTGCGACGATTTTCGCGTTGTCGACCGCTTTCGTCCCCGAGGATCTGCCGATGCCCGCTCTGAGCGAGAACCTGCTCCACTCCGCGCTGCGCCACCCGAACCGGCCTGCGCTGCGCTCGGGTACGACCGTGCTGACCTACGTGGAACTCGAGGAGTGCACTTCTCGGGTCGCCGCCTTTCTGCGCGAGCGTGGGATCGAAGCAGGGGATCGGGTGGCGCTGATGCTGCCGAACGTGCCGGAATTCGTCGTGCTGTACTACGGCATCCTGCGATCCGGCGCGGTGGTCGTGCCGATGAACCCGTTGCTCAAATCGCGCGAAGTTGCCTATTACCTGCGGGATTCAATGGCGGCGCTGTTGTTCGACTGGGTCGACGGGCCGGGTGAAGGTCCGCATGGCGCGCACGAAGCCGGGACCACGGCGCTCACCATCGACGCCGACCTCCTGGCCGAACTGCTCGCCGGGCACGACCCCCGCCGCGACGATCGCTCGATCACCGCCGAGGAACCGGCCGTGATCCTCTATACCTCCGGCACCACCGGCACGCCCAAAGGCGCCGCGCTGTCGCATTCCGGGTTGGTCCACAACGCCGACGTCTATTCCACGACCGTGCTCGATATCGGCGCCGACGACGTGATCCTCGGCTGCCTGCCGCTGTTCCACACCTTCGGCCAGACCTGCGCGATGAACGCGGCGATCCGCAGCGGCGCCTGCCTGACCCTGGTGCCGCGCTTCGAGCCCGCGGCGGTCTTCGAGGCGATCGCGCGCGACGGTGTGACGGTGTTCGCCGGTGTGCCGACGATGTATTCGGCGCTGCTGCACGACCCCGGCGCCGCCGAGGCCGATGTCTCGACCTTGCGCCGCTGCGTCTCCGGCGGCGCCTCACTGCCGGTGGAGCTGTTGCACGGCTTCGAACAGCGTTTCAGCTGTGTGATTCTCGAAGGATACGGGTTGTCGGAGACCAGTCCGGTGGTCGCGTTCAACCATGTGGGACAGCCACTCAAACCAGGCTCGATCGGTACGCCGATCCGCGACGTCGAGGTCGAACTCGTCGACAGCATCGACGGAATCGGCGAGATCGTGGTGCGCGGCCCCAACGTGATGCTGGGGTACTGGCGCCGACCCGCCGACACCGCCACGGCGATACCTGAGGGCTGGTTTCACACCGGTGACCTTGCCCGCCGCGACGAGGACGGCTACCTCTACATCGTCGACCGCAAGAAGGACATGATCATCCGCGGCGGCTACAACGTGTATCCGCGCGAGATCGAAGAGGTGCTCTACGAGCATCCCGAGATCACCCAGGCCGCGGTCATCGGGATCGCCGACGCGCATCTGGGCGAGGAGATCGTGGCCGCCGTCGCCCTGCGCGTCGGCGCGAGCACGACCGGCGAGCAGATCCAGGAATTCGTCCGGGATCGGGTCGCGGCCTACAAATACCCGCGGCAGGTGTGGCTACTCGACGCCCTGCCGACCGGGCCGACCGGCAAGATCCTCAAACGCGCCATCACCGGTCCGTGAAAGCCGCTGTCGCACAATACTGTCCGCACATCACACAGGAGTGATCCATGTTCAGCTACCCCAGCAGTGACGGCACCACCATCCACGTCAGGTCCTGGCTGCCCGCCGGCGACGACGTCACCGGCGTGGTCCAGATCGCGCACGGCATGGGAGAACATGCCGCGCGCTACAGCCATCTCGCCGAACGTCTCGTGGCGCTCGGCTACGCCGTCTACGCAGCCGACCATCGCGGACACGGACACAGCATGGCCGGTGCACCCGGTGACCTCGGCGACAACGGCTGGAATCTGCTCGTCGAGGACATGGCGGCGCTCACCACGATCCTGCGCGAGCTCCATTCCGATCGGCGCGTGGTGTTGTTCGGGCACAGCCTCGGCTCGTTCGCGGTCCAGCAGTACCTGCTCGATCACGATGCGCTGGTCGATGCCGCGGTCCTGTGCGGTACCACCGCGGTGGATGAACTGTTCGTCGAGATCGCCGCCGCCGACGGCGACCTGCTCGCCCTGTTCAACCGGGAGTTCCAGCCGACCCGCACGCCCGCCGACTGGCTCAGCCGCGACGAGGCCCAGGTCGACGCCTACCTGGCCCACCCGTGGTGCGGATTCGAGATCGATGCGGTGAATATGGCATCGCTGGCGAGGCTGGGCAACGAACGGCTCGCCCGGCCCCGCGGCATCCGGACAGACCTGCCGCTGTATGTCATGGTCGGCGGCAGTGACCCGCTCAATGACGGTGCGCGACTGAGTGATCTGCAGGTGCGGCGTTACCGCGACGCGGGGCTCAGCGACATCACCTACCGCGTGTACCCGAACGCCCGCCACGAAATCCTCAACGAGATCAATCGCGACGAGGTGGAGAACGAACTCATCGCGTGGATCTCGCGGGACCGCGTTCCGGCGATCTAGGTGCCGGCGCGTCGATCCGAACGACCACGGCACTTCGATGTCGAGATCGATACCGAAGTGCCGTGGTGGTCGGTCGGGGGCGGAACTCAGTGCGCAGCAGCGACTTCCGGTGCGGGAACCACGCTGAGCAGAGCGTCGACGACGGTGTCGATCAACGCGTCGGCGCGTTCGGGCGACAGGAGTCCGTCGATGTAGCCGAGATTCAGCGACAACGCGTCGGTGCCGTGACCGACGGTCAGCATCATCAGACCGCTGATCGACATCCCGGAGACGACTTCGGCGCCGGAGACCTCCCAGTTGCCGATACGGGCAGGGAAGTCGCGAGTGTCGACGAAGGTCAGGCACAGATTGCCCGGCCCGCGGGCGTCCAGCAGGCCGACCACTTTGTCCGGTTGCGCCGGTGTCTTGGGCAGCATGAATCCGATTCCACCCAGGTTGGCCAGGTGCTGGCGCTGTTCGATACGACTCGCGAAGTCGGTGGCGAAGTCGGTGGCCGTCTGCCACAGCGGTTGTCCCGCCGGTGTGGGAAGGGCGATCATCGCCTGGTAAGCGCCGGTGTGGGTGGCGTCGAGCGGTCGCTCGAGCTGCTCGCGGAACAGCACCGAGACACCGACCGGGAAATGGGCTCGCGGTGCACCGGCGTCGTTTCCGGCGGCGCGCGCGAGTGCGGCGGCGACCAGACCCGACAGTGGTACGTCGCGTGTGGCGCAGCCGTCGAGGAGTGCCTGGTACTGGGTCCCGTCCACCACTCGCCGCGTCAGCTTGGTGAAACGCTGCGTGGGCGCAACTTCGGTGCCTGCGCTGACTCGCACCGGCTTGACCCGCAGATCGCGCACCCCGTCGGCCGCCAGCCGGGCGATGGCCTTGCGCTTGCCTCGCCAGCCTTGGAAAGGCCGGGGGAACAACGCTTCCGGCGCGGGTGGCGCGGGCACTTCGGCAACCCAGCCGCCGGTTTCGGCGGCGAGCTCGAGCACCTGCCGGGCGAACGACAGCACGGTCACCGCGTCGGCGATGGTGTAGGTGGAGGTCAGCACGAGGTCGTGGACGTCCGGTCCGACGGTGATCAAGGTGGCGCGCAGCAGCGGTGCCTCTGCTTCGAATCGCGTCCGCAATTCGGCGTCGACCTCGGCGACCCAGTCCTCGGATATCACCTCGCGCAACGGAATCGACTGAATCGCGACCGGGACGAAGCGTGGATTGCGGCCGTCATCGCTGCGCACTTCGGCATGCAGCATCGGATGCCGCCGAGTCAGCGCGGCCAGACCGGCACGGACCGTATCGGCGTCGAGGTCGCCGGTGACGCGCACTCGCGAGACGATGTGCAGCGGCGCCACCTGATCCACGGTCCAGTGCCAGCGTTCCAGCGTGGACAACGGCCGCGGCAGCGCGGCGACCGGCTCGAGGTCGCCCAGCCCGGGCCACGTCATCGGTTCGGCGAGACTGGCCTGCAGTTTCGCTTCGGCGCTCTTGACGATGAAGCCGTCGCGAACGACGATCAGCGCACGATTGCGGGTCTGTTCGAGGCGGCCCAGCTTGCGGGATCCGTCGACGAGCATCGTGGTGCGCGGAATCCGCCGCTGTTCGTAGACCCGCAGTCCGGCCGCAGCGTCGTCGTGGGTGGCCAGCGCGTGCGCGAGCACCACCGCGTCCTCGATCGCCGAGTTCGCGCCCTGCCCCAGACTGGGCAGCATCGGGTGGGCGGCGTCGCCGAGCAGGGTCACCCGGCCGCTGCCCCACGCGGTCAGCGGCGGGCGGTCCTGAGCGGGCAGTGCGAGAATGTCCGACTCCGGTGTGGCGGTGATGATCTCGGTGATCTCGGGCGCCCAACCCGTGAATCTGGCGAGCAGATCGTCTTTGCCGTGCGGCCAGTCCGCGGCCTGCTCGGCGGTGGTGGTCAGGGTGGCCCACCAGTAGACATTGCCGTGTCCGATGTCGTGGATGCCGAAGCGCATGCCCCTGCCCCAGTAGTGGATCGAGGCGCCGGGCTCGATCGCTGGGTGCGCGAACGGCACCAGCGCCAGCCAGCACACGAACTTGCCCGGCCGCGGAGCCTCGGCGCCGTGCAGCTGGGCGCGGATCGCGGAGTTGATTCCGTCCGCGCCGATCAGCACATCGGCGCTCAGGGTGCGGCCGTCGGTGAACTCGACCTGCACCGCGTCGGCGGTCTCGGTGAACGCGACCGCCTCGGCGCCGAGCTCTACCCGCAGGTCGTCGCCGCAGGCTGCCAGCAGCACGTCGTGGAGGTCTTTGCGGGCGAGTGCGACCGCGGGAGCGCCCAATTCGGCGTCGATGCCGGACACGTCGATGCGTCGCATGTCCGAACCGCCGGGCCGGCGAAAGGTGAACGATCGCGCCTGTGCGCCCGCTCGGAGCAGTTCCTCGTCGATGCCGAGATCGAGGGTGCGCAGGGCGTTCATCGCGTTCGACTGCACCGACAGACCGAATCCGGCCGCGCGCAGTTCCGGGCCGCGCTCGCACAGCACGACATCGATTCCGGCCCGGCGCAGGGCCGCGGCGGCGGTGAGACCGCCGATGCCTGCGCCGACCACTAGTGCCGACTTCACGGGTGAGTTCACTGGATTTCCTTGCTGTGTCGCGGGATTCGTCAGAGTCATGATGCGGTCGCTGCCGCTTGTTCGAGCAATCGAGCCAGTCGGGCGGCCACCTCGGCGACGTGCGGGGACTGGATCAACGTCAGATGGTCACCGGGTACCTCGACGACCTCGAGATGTCCTGCCGCGTAGGCAGCCCAGCCGTTGGTCGGGTCTCGGTGCAGTGTGCCCGCCCGATCATGGGCGGGACGAAGCACCTGCGGCAGCGGCAGCGCGGCGCGCAACAGGGTGATGTCGCCGTCATAGGCCTGCGGCCGGTAGGCGTCGATCGCGCGCCACCCCGCCACGAACACCTCGAACAACCGCCGGACCAGCGCACGGGATCCGGTCGGCGGCAGCACGCCCGCTTCGACGGCGGTGGCGAGGATGAAGTCGAAGACGGCATCGTCGGTGTCGAGCTCCTGCGGGATCTCGATCACCGCGGTGTCGGCGCCGCGCGCCAGCCACAGCAGTTCCCACAGGAAGAACTCGTAGAGCGCGTGTTCGGGCACCGGCATGCCGTCGCCGTGGCGCACCGTCATGGTGTCGATCAGCGCCAGGGTGCCCACCTCGTGACCGGCCTCGGACAGTTGGCGCGCCATTTCGAAGGCGACCATCCCGCCCAGTGACCAGCCGCCCAGATGATAGGGCCCCGCCGGTTGGACGCGGCGCAGTGCCGCGATGTAGTTGCTCGCCATCTCCGCGATGGATTCGGCCGGGCTGCTGCCCGTCTCGAGACCCGCGGCCTGCAGGCCGTACAGCGGCAGCCCATCGGGTAGGTGTTTGCTCAATTCGATGTAGCAGAGCACATTTCCGCCGATCGGGTGCACGAGGAACAGCGGTGTCCCGGTACCCGGTCGCAGGAGCACCAGCGGATCGACACCCGCCTCGGCACGTTCGTTGAGCTGCGCGGCCAGGGCGGCGACTGTGGGGCCGGTAGCCAGGGTGGAGACCGGCAGCGACACCCCGTAGCGCTGTTCGATGGACACGATCAGGCGCATCGCGGTCAGGGAAGTACCGCCGAGAGCGAAGAAGTCGTCGTGCACGCCGATTTCGGGCAGGCCGAGTGCTTCGGCCATCAGTGCCGCCAGCCCTGATTCCGCGGGCGTGCGCGGGCGAACCCGGCCCGCCGAGGTGGCGGCGGGCAGTGCCATTGCGGCCAGGACCGCGTCGGCCCGCTTGCCGCTCGGAGTCAGTGGCATCGCGTCGAGCCAGACCAGCCGACTGGGAATCATGTAGTCCGGCAACCATTCCCGCAGTGCGGCGGCGATCTCCGCCTCGTCGGCACCGGCACGGGAGCCGACCAGGAACGCCACCAGTACGGTGTGGGCGCTGGAGGCCCCTGCGACGGTGGTGTGCGCCACCACGGCGACTTCGCTGACGCCGGGTAGCTCCGCGGTGACGCGGTGCAGCGCCAGCTCGACTTCCATCGGTTCCACCCGGTGACCGCGGATCTTGACCTGCCCACCGCGGCGGCCGTCACTGATCACCTCGCCGCCGGGCAGCCGGCGACCGATGTCGCCGGTCCGGTACAGCCGGCGCGGCGGTGCGAACGGGTGCGGGACGAAGGCGGCCTCGGTGAGATCGGGCCGGTGCTCGTAGCCGTCGGCGAGGGCGGCGCCGCCGAGGTAGATCTCGCCGGGCACGTGGTCGGGAACCGGGCGCAGCCGGTCGTCGAGGACGAGGATCTCCACGCCGTCGATGGCGGTGCCGATCGGTGGCAGCACCGGGAACAGCGCCGGGTCGCCGGTCATCGTGTATCGGGTGGCGACATGGGTTTCGGTGGGGCCGTACTGGTTCTCCAGCAGCACTTCGGTCCCTGCCGCGCACAGCGCCCGGATCTCGTCGGTGACGCGGAGTTGCTCGCCGGAGGAGATGATCACCCGCAGCCCGGTCGGTGCCGTGCCGAGCCGGATCGCGGCCTCGGCCAGTTGCTGCAAGGCCACATAGGGCAGGAAGATCCGTTCGGTGCCGGTGCTGGTGAGTACGCGGGCCAGGGCAGGTAGATCGCGGCGCTGCTCCTCGCTCAGCACGATGAGGCGACCCCCACCGCACAGCGTCGAATAGATCTCCTGGAATGACACATCGAACGACAAGGGGGCGAATTGCGTGGTCGCCGGGGCCCGTTCGGCACCGGGGAGAACTCCGCTGGTGGCCGAGAGCTGCCAGCGGATCAGGTTGGCGAGCGCGCGATGCGGCATGGCCACACCCTTCGGCGTCCCGGTGGAGCCGGAAGTGAACAACACGTACGCGGTGGCCTCGGGATCGCTCGCCGGCAGTTCGGCAATACTTCCGGGAGCGAGCAGTTCGTCGAGGGTGAGTCGCGAATACCGGGGTGGCACCAGAGTCTCGTGATCGGCGCCGGTGATCACCGCGAACGGCTGTGCCTGGTCCAGCATCGCGTGCAGGCGCGAGGTCGGATAGCTGACATCGAGCGGCACGCAGGCCGCGCCCGCCTTGGCGATTCCCAGAACTGTCGCGATCTGCTCGGGTGATCGGTCCACGGCCACCGCGATGCGGTCGCCCCGGCGTGCCCCGCGCGCCACCAGTGTTGCCGCGACTCGATTGGATAGGGTGAGCAACTTCGCGTATGTCATTGCCCGACTGCCGAATTCGACGGCAACCGCATCGGGTGTGCGGGCCGCGCGGGCATCGAAGAGGTCGATCACCGTGCCAGAGGCAGGTGCGGCGACCAGCGTCTCCGGGGAGGGAGCCAGCGAGCCGAAGTCCACCGTGGCCGAGGGATCGCCGGTGAGCAGGTCGAGGACCCGCAGGTAGGTTTCACCGATGCCGATCAGCTGGTCACGGGTGTAGGTCGCGGGATCGCCGTCGACGCGCAGTGCCAGCGTTCCGTCGAGCGGGTTGCGGATCACGTTCACCAGCAGCGCGAAGTTGGTGTCCTCGCGAATGTCGATGCCGAGCAAAGTCACGTCCAGCGCGTCCATGGCCGCGCCCGCGGCATGGAAGTGCACATAGTTGAACGCGGTGTCGACGACCACGCCTACTTCGCGCTGGATGTCGGTGAGCGGGAACCGCTTGTGCTGTGCGCTGTTGCGCTCGCGCTCGAAGACACCGGTGAGCACCTCACGCCCACTGCGGCCGCTGAAGTTCAACCGCAGTGGCATCGTGTTCAGGAACAGTCCGGCCATGCGCTCGGCATCGATGCGCTCGGGCCGCCCATGGGTGACGACGCCGGTGGTCACATCCGTGCGACCGGACAACAGGCCGACGGTGCACAGGTGTGCGGCCAGCAGGACTGCCTTGACCGGGATATGCGCGGCGGCGGCCACTTCGTCGGCGCGTGCCAGCAAGTCGGCGCCGACCGCAACCGGTACCGAAACACGCGCCTGCGCCGGACCCGCGGTCGGTGTCGCATCCACGGGAACATGGGGGCGCAGTCCGGGGACACCGATCGTCTCCGCACCGTCCAACTCCCGTGCCCAGTACTCCCGATCGGCCGGATCGTCGAGCGAATCGCGCTCGGCACGAACATATTCGGCGAAGGACGGAAGCTCGGCGGGGAACTCGCCCGCGCCCCGATAGTCCGCCAGCAGCTCCGAGATCAGCGTCGCCACACTCCAGCCGTCGAGGATGGCGTGGTGGAACGCCAGCACCAGCTCGATCCGGTCGGCGAGCCGGTACGCCGTGAGATCGAACAGGCCCGGCTGGTCGAAGACGTACCGGCGCAGGCGTCGTTGCTCGATATGGTCACGAATCAATGCCTCGGCCTGGTCGGCTTCGGTCGCGCGCAGGTCGACGATCGTCAACGGGGGATCGAGGTGGGCGTGCACGAGTTGCAGCGGCTCGGAGTAGCCGGCGAGCTCGAAGGAGGTGCGCAGCATCGGATGCCGGGCGACCGATCGCGACGTCGCGGCACGCAGTGCTGCCTCGTCCCACGGCATCCGCAGCGAATACCGGAAGACATCGTGGTAGAGCGAAGATTCGGCACGTTCGCGGCTGTGGAACAGCATGCCCAGCTGCAACCTGGTCAACGGGTACGCGTCCACCACATGCCGTAGGCGGGCTCGGTCGATCCCGGCCACCAGTTCGAACGGGGCGAGGGCGGTCGCGGCGACAGCACCGGTGCCCGCCCGCTCGGCCAGTTCGGCGATGGTGGGGCATTCGGCGATGTCACGAGCGCTGATCACCAGCCCCCTGGCCTCGGCCCTGGCTCGCACACGCAGCAGCAGAATCGAGTCGCCACCGAGGTCGTAGAAATTGTCGAACACCGATACCGACTCGCGGTCGAGCACCTCGCGCCAGATGAGCGCCAACTGTTCCTCGACCGGTGTGCGGGGTGCGGTGTGCTCGACGGTCGAGTTCTCGGCGGTGATCGCCGCGAGCGCGGCGCGGTCGGCCTTGCCGCTCGGGGTCAGCGGGATCGCGTCGACGCGAACGAACAGCGACGGAATCATGAACTCCGGCAATGTCTTCGACAAGGCAGCACGCAGTGCTGCGGGCTCCGGTGCGGATGCCGCCACGCAGTAGGCGGCCAGATAGGTGGCGCGGTCGGGGGCAGCCCGGTCGATGACCGTGGCGGCGGTGATGCCGGGCAGTGCGGCCAGTGCGTTCTCGACCTCGCCCAGCTCGACCCGGTTGCCCCGGATCTTCACCTGCCGGTCGATGCGTCCCAGGTACTCCAGTTCACCGTCGGCGAGGCGGCGAGCCAGATCGCCGGTGCGATACATCCGCTCGCCCAGGTGGAATGGGTCGGCGACGAATTTCTCCGCCGTCAATTCCGGGCGATCGCGGTAGCCGCGCGCCAGACCGGCTCCGGCAATGCACAATTCGCCCGCGACGCCGACCGGTTGAGGCTGGTCGGACGGGCCGAGCACATACAGGCGGGTGTTGTCGATCGGTCGGCCGATCGGTACCCGGGTCACCGTCCGGGCCGGGTCGACCGGGCAGTCGTGATAGGACACGTCCACGGTGGCCTCGGTCGGGCCGTACAGGTTGACCAGGCGTGGCGCGCGGGCACCGAGCCCGGCGAAAGTCTGATTCCACCGGTTGACCTGATGGGGGAGCAGCGCCTCACCACTGCAGAACACCGTCCGCAGACCGGCGGCCTCGTCCACCGCGGTCGGGTCGGACTCGAGCAGATCCAGGAAGGGCGTCAGCATCGACGGCACGAAATGCATGACCGTGACACCGAAGTCGGCGACGGCGGCGAGCAGTTCACGGGGATCCTTCTCACCGCCCGGCCGCAGCAGCGCCACCTGGGCACCCTCGAGCGCCCACCAGAACAGCTCCCACACCGACACGTCGAACGAGGACGGCGTCTTCTGCAGGATCACATCGGTGGGGCCCAGCGGATACTGCCGCTGCATCCAGCCGATCCGGTTGAGCACCGAATGATGCTCGACCACCACACCTTTGGGACGACCGGTGGAGCCGGATGTGTAGATCACGTAGGCCGGGTCGGTGCCGGTCGGGGCCGGAGTCCGCGCCGGGGTGTCCGTCGACCAGTTCTCTGGCGACAGCACGAGCCCGCCGGACATCTCGGTGTCGGTCAGCACCACCTTGGCGGCACTGTCGGCCAGCAGGTAGGCGATGCGGTCGGCAGGATAGCCGGGGTCGATCGGGACATAGGCGGCTCCGGCGTGCACAGCGCCCAGGATCGCGACGAGCATGTCCGGACCGCGTTCGAGCAGCACCGCGACCAGGTCGCCGGCCTCGACCCCGGAATCGCGGAGCACACCGGACAGGGCGGCGGCACGGCCGGCGAGCTCGCGGTAGGTGATCGAGTCGTCGGTCGCGGTGTGGACCGCGACCGCGTCCGGCGTGCGCTCGGCCTGAGCCATGATGCGGGCGATGACGGTGGTCTGGTCCTCGTAGGGGCGCGCCGTCGCGCGAGCACGGTCGACCAGCAGGTCGTGCTCGGCCGCCGACAACATCGGCAGCAGCGCCGGATCGGTGTCGACAGCGTCGATCCCGGCGTGCAGCAACGCGATCAGATGCTCGGCGACGGACTCGATCGGGTAGTCGGCATCGAAGATGTCGGCGGCGTGATCGAGGCGGATCAGCAGCGGCCCGTTGTCATCGATCTCCGAGATCGTCCAGGCCATCGCCAGCGGGCTGTACCCCTGGGAGGGTTGCTGCACTTCCTCGAGTCCGTCGATCAAGCCCGCGGCCGAGGGCAGGCGCGGGTAGGCGACCGTCACGTCGAACAGCTGTCTCGCCGGGTTGCCGAGGCGGCGCAGCTCACCCATGAGATCGCCGAGCGGATAGCGCTCGTGCTGCTTCATGCGGCGCACATCGGCTTTCACCGCGGACACCAATTCGCGCACGGTGCGAGGGCCCGCTGTCCGGATGGACAGTGGCAGCGTGTTGGCGAAGTGACCGATGGTGGCCTGCTCGGTGGGGTTGGCGCGATTACCGAACGGGATGCCGATGGCGACCTCGTCGGTGCGCAGGACACGCGACAGGTAGAGGCCGAGCATCGCACAGAAATACGGGTACAGCGACAGCCCTGATTCGCGAATCCGGTTGACCAGCAAGCGATCCAGCGTGAACTCGTACGCCGTGACCGGTGCCAGCCCCTCGGTGGCGCGGGGCCGGTCGAACAGTGCGGGGGTGCTGGTGGTCAGCGCGGCGACCAGAGCGTCGCGGTCGAGCAGGTACTGATCGCTTGCCCGATAATCACGTTCGAACGGCAGGCATCCCAGAAACGACGATCCCGGTAGCTCGATCGGATTCCCGGTCATCGTCGTGGCGTAGTCGGTGAGGATCTGAGCGCCGATATGGAACAGCCCGGTCGCGTCGGCGGCGACGTGGTGGGTGGTCAAGACCAGGTAGGTGGCCTCCGCGCCGACGCGGATGATGTGCGCCCGGAAGGGCACCGCCCCGGTGAGGTCGATCGCCGAACCGGTGAGCACCTCGATCCGGCGCTGCGCCTCGGCATGTGGATCGGGGGCAGCACCGACGTCGATGACCTGGACCTCCGGCATCGGGTCGGACGAGAGCTCCTGGTAGGGAACACCGTCGAGGACGCGGTACCGCAGCCGCAGGCCGTCGTTGCGCGCCCAGGTCCGCTCGATCGCGGCGACCATCACGTCGACGTCGACGGCGAGGGAGAAGCGGCCGACCACGTTGGAGAGGTAGCTGGGCAGACCGGGAAAATGTTCCACGATCGTCCAGATGTCGCGCTGATAGGCAGTCAATGGATGGCGCATGGAAACGGACATGGATATACCCCTGAGGTGAAGAGCTGAAATGTGCTCGATCGCGCGGCGCTGCAGCGATCCGAATTCCGTCCGGTGGCGGTCTTCGCCCGGCTGATCGGGCGATTCACGAGTGGTCCGTGCGCCCAAACGGCGCTCGTTTCACTGTGTCATTCGGGTTGGTCGATAGCCAATGTTGTTGTGCGGTAACGGAAGTCACTTAGCGCGGAAATGGACCGGCGGAACGCCGGATTGTCCGGATATTTGGTCCTGTGAGACGAATACGGAGCCGAAGAATTGCACCGGGAGCCAAACCGCCGCGCAGGCGATCGGTCAGTTCTCACGCACGGCGATGTGACGATGGACTCTTCGCAGGAACGGCGGTGCCCACCAGTTCGCGGCGCCCAGCAGGCGCATGAAGGCAGGTACCAACACGCCCCGGACGACGGTCGCGTCCATCAGCACCGCCAGCGTCAAGCCCACGCCCATCAGCTTGGTGAACGCGACCTGTGAAAAGGCCAGCCCCACACAGACAATCGCCAACAGCGCGGCGGCCGCGGTGACGATGCGGCCGGTGCGCTCCAGTCCGTACGCGACCGCGTCGGCTGTCACACCGCGCGTCCGGTACTCCTCGGCGATCCGTGACAGCAGGAACACCTCGTAGTCCATCGACAATCCGAAGGCCAAGCAGAAGACGAGCACCGGTACGGGCGCGGCCAGATAGCCGATCTCGGTGAAATCGCCGACCAGCCATTTCAGATGCCCGTCCTGGAAGATGTAGACCATCGCACCGAAGGTCGCCGACAAGCTCAACGTGTTGAGCAGCACCGCCTTCAACGGGATCACCACGCTGCCGGTGAACGCGAACAGCAACACCAGCATCGCGACCACGATGAGTGCGACCACCAGCGGCAGGCGCCCTGCCAATCCGGATTTGGTATCGGTGTTCTCGGCCGTGGCGCCGCCGACCAGCAGTGGCGCGGGCGAATCGGTCCGCCGGATGTCATCGAGCAGGGTTTCGGCTGCCGGCGAATACGGGTCGACGTCGGGGATCACCGTCAGATGTGCGCCCTCGGGCCCGGACTGGCCACGGATCAGCCGCACATGCGAGAGGTGCTGTATTCGTTGTGTCAGCTCGGCCAGTTCGTCCGCGCTGATCTGCCCGTCGACGACCACATCGAATCGGCCCGCCGAGGTCGCCGGGAATTCGGCGCGCAGCACGTCACCGACCTGACGGCTCTCCACCGTCACCGGCAATGCTCGGTCGTCGGTCAGTCCCAATCGCAACCCGGCGAACGGGACGCCGAGCAAGACCACCACCAGCAGCGCGGCACCACCGAATACCCAGGGGCGCGCGGTGACTCGCCGTGCGGTGCGATACCAGAAACCGTTTTCCGGCAGCATGGGTGCTGGGTCGGCTCGCCCGCGCAGCCGCCGTAGGCCTCGACGCAGGTCGAGTGAGTCGATGCGGTGCCCGAACAACATGAGCAGGGCAGGCAGCAAGGTCACGGTCGCGAGCGCGGCCAACAGCGTCACCGACAGACAGGCCGCGGCCAGTGAACGCAGGAACGGCATCGGGAACAGCAGCATCGCCAGCATCGCGACGACGATCGTGGCGGCCGAGAACAGTACCGTGCGCCCGGCGGTCAGCACGGTCACCCGCACCGCGGTCGGTACGTCGCGACCACCGTGGCGCTCTTCTCTGAATCGGCTGACCAGGAACAGGCTGTAGTCGATGCCGAGACCGAGTCCGAGCACCGTGGTCAGGTTCAGCGCATAGCTGGAAACCTGGGTGATCTCGGTGAGCAGACGCAGGATTCCGAAGGTGCCGATGATCGACACCACACCGAGTACCAGCGGCAGCCCCGCGGCGATCAGACTGCCGAAGATCAGCACCAACAGCACCAGCAGGATCGGAATCGTCACCGCCTCACTGACTTTCATGTCATGCGACAGTTGTTCGGTGACATCGTGATAGCTCACCGCGGCGCCACCCAGCCGCAGGTGGAGCTCGCCGTAGTCTCGATCCCGGTAGCTGTCGATCAGCCGGGACACCACGGTGTCCACCACGATCTCGTCACCGGGAACATCCACGGCGACCAGTGCCTTGCCGCGATCGGTAGTGCGAAGGAACTCTGGTGATCCGGTGGACCAGTACGAGCTCACCGAACGCACACCGGATACCGCGGCCAGCTCGGTGGTCAGCCGTAGACCGGTGGCGGCGACCGCGGGTGTATCGACGGTTCCTCCTGCGGCCGGAACATCGACCAGCACAATGACATTCGGTGTTCCTGTGGTGTACTCGTCCGCCAAGATCCGCGCGGCGCGCGCGGATTCGGCGTCCGCGTTCCAGAACCCGCCGCCGGACAATCGCTGCTGCAGCGAGACGCCACCCGCACCCGCGAGAACGAGCAACAGCGTGATCACCGCGATCACGGTCTTCGGTCGACCAACAGCTGTCCGCGCGAGTACTCGCACCGTCCCTCATCTCATCGCGGGCCCCGCACGTGCACTCCGGCGCCGACTTCATCGCGACGGCCATCAGTACCGCCGCGACCCCGGGCATGGAGGGGGCGGCGCCGGTGCCATCCCGCGACCCGGGTCGAAGCAAGTATCGATGCGGCGAGCGGCCCCTGTCACTGCATCCTCCGGAGAATTTCCGCCGGAGAACTTGTCGTAGCGACAGGATTCTGAGTTGGAGTCGAGCGGCCCGCCGCTGTCAGTCGAGCACGTGCGAGCGGATGCCGGCTGCCCACTGCACGTATTCGACGTTCGTGCCGTCCGGGTGGCGCGCGTACACCACCCGACCTGTCGCCGAGACAATTGGTCCGCCGGTGATTTCGCCGCCGATGTCGGTGACGAACTGCCTCGCCGCGTCGAGGTCGTCCACGATCACCGGTCCGATGGTGTCGCGGTATGCGCTGACCGCGTCTTGCGGCCCGGCGATGAGAAGGAAGTCCCCGACTGCCGCGATGTCGGCTCGTTCGAAGCGGAAGCGCAGATCCGCCGGGGTTCCGACGAGCTTTTCGTAGACGGGAAGCGCTTGTTCGAGGTCGGTGACAAAGAGTCGGGCGTAGGTCTTGAGGATCTTCACCGCCACGACGGTACGGTCGATGTTTGTCGCAGGTAAGTACGCACTTCGAGGTGAGAGGCTCCACATGGCCGTCGACGATGAATCCGTGCGGCAAGCGCAGGCGGCCGCTGTCGCTCGCCGAATCTTCGCGACGCTGTCGACGAAGTGGGCATTGGCGGTCATCGAAGCGATCGGAACGCGCGAGCGACGTTTCGCCGAGTTGCATCGGTCGGTCGACGGCATCAGCTACAAGATGCTCACCCAGACGCTACGTGGGTTGTAAGCTGACGGAATCGTCGCCCGCTACGACCACCACTCCGCCAACCCCCGCGTCGACTATTCGCTCACCGCGGCCGGGATCGACCTGCTCACGACCGTGCACGAACTGTGTGGCTGGGCGCGCACGCACCTGGAGTCACTGCTCGCCGCCCATCCCACCGCGGACCCTCGCTGACCGATCACTGTGCACCCCGAACCACGGCTCAAGCCGGGACGTACTCGGCTGCCACGTCGAGAATCCAGGTGACGTCGAAGCGATCGCTCAGCATCCCGAAGGCGGGCGCCCACTGAGCTGGGCCGAATGCCTCGATCACCGTCGCGCCCTCGGCGAGGCGTTCCCACAGCGCGCCGACCTCCTCGACGGTCTCGCCGCGCACCGAAAGGAAGAACCGCTCCTCGGTGATGGTGGTGCCGTTGTCGCGGCGGGTGGTGGGCGCGGCCGCAGCGGCAGGGGAGTCGTGGCCGGGCACGTCGTAGGCCATGACCCGGAATCCGTTGTCGGCAATGACCTGACCGAACACCACCTTGGCGGCGTCGGGCAGTTCGGTCGGCATGCCGAAGTCGGCGTAGGTGGCGAGGGTCAGCCGGCCACCGAATACCGACTGGTAGAACTCCAGGGCCGCACGGGCCTGGCCGTGGAAATTCAGGTGGGCAACAGTATTGACCGTCATGTCTGATCAGTGTCCCTTCGAGTGGTGTGCGCCGCCGGGGGGCGACGAATTCCACACTGTCACCGGTAGCGGACAGGGAATGTCCGCTACTCCTGGCAATCTGGAACCATGCCGACATCGACTTCGACGGCGACTTCGCGCCGCCTGCTCTCGCTGCTGTCTTTGCTGCAGGTCCGCAGGGACTGGCCAGGAGCTCTATTGGCCGAGCGGCTCGACGTCAGCGCGCGCACGGTGCGCCGCGACGTCGACCGTCTGCGCGAGCTCGGCTATCCCATCCAGGCGATCAAGGGCCCCGAGGGCGGCTACCGGCTGGAGGCAGGCAGTGAACTACCGCCGCTGTTGTTCGACGACGAGCAAGCCGTCGCGCTCGCGGTGGCGTTGCGCATCGCGGTCGGGACCGGGGCGGGCATCGAAGAAGGCGCCGCGCGAGCCCTCGCCACCGTGCGACAGGTCCTACCGGCGAGGTTGCGGGCGCGAGTCGACGCGCTCGAGCTCGCCGCGAGCGGTGCCGATATCCAAGTCGACACCCGAATTCTGGTGGAACTGAGCACCGCGATTCGATCCGCGGCGGAGGTGCGCTTCGACTATCAGGGGTCTGCACACACAACCGAGTTGCGCGCGCCGCGCCGCGTCCAACCCCATCATCTCGTGGTTCGGAACGGGCGTTGGTACCTGATCGGCTGGGATCCTGAGCGCGCGGGCTGGCGGAGCTTTCGCGTCGATCGGATGAGTTTGCGCATCCCCCACGGCCCGCGCTTCGCAGCTCGGGAGTTACCAGGTGGAGACGTCGTCACGTTTCTCTCCGCGCGGTTCAAAGGCTCTGGGAGCGACGATGTCTGGCCGTGCAACGGTGAGGTAATCCTCGATCTTCCCGCCACCCGGGTCGCTCCGTTCGCCGGTGAAGCAGTCGTGGAGGCGCTGGGCGAGGGGCGCACCAGGCTGTCGATGGGTTCGTGGTCCTGGGCGGCGCTCGCCGCGGCACTGGCGCGTTTCGACACCGACATCGAGGTCATCGGCCCCCCAGCGCTACGCGATGCCTTCGCGGCGCTGTCCCGTCGCGCCGAGCGGGCCGCGCGGGCGCCGTCGGTGTGATCAGGCCGCCGAAGTAGTGGGTGCGAGATCTTAGGATGGCGCGTGGGCCCGCGATGGTGGGTGCCGTCGAGATGAGGAGCCGGTTGTGTCGGACACGTTTGTCGTTGCTGCTCGAATTCCCATGGAGCGACAGGCATTCGAGCAGTGGTTGGCGACACCGGCGCCGGGGCCGGAGACCATCGAGAATCACGGCGCGATGTTTGACGGGTGGTTCTGGGACGGCAAGGCGCCGGATTGGCGGCAGGCCGAGGAGGGGATCACGCCTCGGGAGTACTTCGCCGACTGCTTCGGGGAGGACACCGGCGGGCTGACCTATGTACTGAGGTATCGGGACGGAGCGCTCGAGGCGTATTTGATGCACTTCGGTTTTTGCGAGTCGAACATCTATACCGCGCTGGTGATGCTCGCCGCAGCGGGGCGGTTGAGCTCTGACATGGCACCGAGCGCGGTGTTGTTCTGGGCCGAAACCAGCGGGTCGATGTTCGCGGCGGATTCGGGTGGGTGGCTGGCGACGCTGTTGGTGGGTCTCGACCGGGCGCGGTTCGCCGCCGATTTCGATCTCACGGCGACGATCGCGGAGTTGCGGCCGGCTGAGGCGAGCTATTTCGATCTACTCGTCCGGTTGGCAGAGGTGCAGGAATCGGTCGGTGCCGAAAGTGAGTCGAGTTTTGCCGCGATCGCCCGTGATCCGCGGTATGTGGATGCTGCGGTCCTCGCCGAGATCTGAGCGGGGAGCGGTGCTGGACCCGGACGTTTGACTGTGTCCGGGTCACCCGTCGCAGGCGGCGAACGTTCAGCACGACAACGGTCGTGCTTTATGCAGACGCTGCGTCGTATGCGGCGATAACGTCTGCGGAGATCCGTCCGCGAGTCGATACCGGGTGGCCGTTGTTGCCGGCCCACGCACGAATGGCGGTGAGATCATTGCGTCGAATCGGTGTGCTCGCCGCGGTTTTCGCGGAGAGTCGACCGGTGGAAGTCTTGGTGCGGCCGATTCGGCGGGCGTAGGGAAGCCACTGGTCGAACGTTTCGCGCAGTTTGGTGGCATTGGTCTCGGACAGATCGATTTCGTAGGCGACTCCGTCGATTCCGAATGTGACGGTCTCGTCGGCTTCGGATGTGCCGTCGAAGTCGTCGATAAGGCTGACAATGATTTTGCGCGCCATGGGAATCCTTCTCATTCGGGTGCGGAGGTGTCCCCGGATCGTAGTAGCCGAATGCGGGTCGAGTGCGCCTAGTGCCAGCGCACAGGCAGCAGAAGGGCGCGAAGCGCAGCGTCGATGGTCAGGTGTCCTTCGCGATCAGGAGCGAGCCGGTGGCGTGGACGACAGTGAGGTGTTGAATCGTCGGCTCGCCGGGACGGGCGCCCGCGAAGGCGGCATCGACGGCGGGGTGGATGCGTTCGTCGAAGGCGCGAGCGCAATGCGCCTCGGACTCCCACACGTCGATATAGCGCAGTCCGCCGTCGTCGCGACGCACGCACAGGTGCAGTAGCGAGCCGTCGAGTGGTTCCGGGCCCAGTCCTTCGATGATCCGGTTGTAGAGCTCCTCGCCGATAGGGACATCTTGAATGTAGGCATAGACCATGGCCGGATCCCTTCTGAATTCACCCGAATAGGTATCGGATGAATATTGGTAGAATAGGCGCCGATGAGCGAGAACGTCAAGGCAGACAAGCGTCGATACAACGCCCCTCGGCGCGCCGCGCAGGCCGCGGATACGCGTCACGCGATCCTCGCGGCGGCGCGAGCGCTGTTCGTGGAGCGGGGCTATGCCGCCACCACGGTGGCTGAGATCGCCACGCACGCAGGTGTCTCCGTGGACACGGTCTACGCATCGATCGGACGCAAGCCGGTATTGCTCCGAGAGTTGGTCGAGACTGCTCTGTCCGGGACCGATCGTGCGATTCCGGCTGGGCAGCGCGAGTACGTGCGGGCAATCCGAGAGGCGAACGGGGCCGAGGACAAGATCGCGATCTACGCCGACGCGCTGGTCATCATTCAGCAACGCCTCGCGCCGATCTTCCTGGCGCTGCGCGAGGCGGCGACGACCGACGCGTCGTGCGCGCGCGTATGGGCCGAGATCAGCGAGCGCCGCGCAGCGAACATGCGTGAATTCGCTGCAGACCTGCGCAGTACAGGGCAGTTGCGCGAGGATCTGTCCGACGACGAGGTCGCCGACATCATCTGGAGCATGAACGCCACCGAGTACTGGGTACTGCTCGTAGGCGAACGCCATTGGACGGCAGAGCGTTTCCGTGACTGGCTGGCCGATGCCTGGATCCGACTGCTCCTGCGCGATCGGCAGGTCGCGCGGTAGCGCCGCACAGGAAAGCACCCTTGTCACCGGTCCGAACCTGCGTGTTCCGGGCCGGTAACGTGCTGTGGTCGCTATCGTGCAGGGCGTAGGCAAGGCTCGAACGGGAGTGAGTGCCGTGAACCAAATGACCAGGTCGCACGATCCGGAACTGCTGACGCTGCCGACATTCGGCAGCTTCCTGCGGTGGTTGCGTGACGAACGCCGAATGTCACGCGAGCGACTGGCCGTGTCGGCAGGAGTCAGCGCCAGCTATGTCACCCACCTGGAATGGGGTGACCGGGATCATCCAGCGCGTGCGGTCGTCGAATCCTTGGTCGACTGCCTGGGTCGAGCCCGTGCGTTGACGATGACCGAGCGACGGCACCTGTTCGACCTGGCAGGGCTGCCGATCACGTCGACCCCCACGGTTGAGCAATTGCGCGCCCGAATCAGCGACGACGCGCTTCGTATACTCGAAGCGCAGCGCGGCGGAGTGGCGGGATATTTCGACGCCCGCGGCAATATCCTGGCGCTCAACAGCGCCGCACAGTCGATGTTGCCCGGGCTGCGCGTCGGGGAAAATGGGCTGCACTGGTTGTTCGGGAACGAGATTGCCCGGCAGGTCTTCGTGGACTGGGACACCGTCGCACAGGCGACGGTGAGCGGATTACGTGGCCGAATCGGCACTTTCGGTCACGCCGACTGGCCAGAGCAGCTTCTCGACGAGCTCGGTGCCTACCCGGAGTTCTGCTCGATATGGAACGCCGGCGAAGTGACGTTCACCTCGGAGCTGCCGCCGATCCGACTCCGCGAATCAGGGGCGCCACGACCGGTCAGTCTCTTCGTTCAGGTGTTCGACGTCGATGTCGTGGATTATCCGGGCTGGTTGCGCGCCTTTGTCGGGATTCGCCGCGACCTTCCGATGGCGAGGGTATCGAACGTGTAGCAGACCGATCTTTGCCGACCACCGTCGAGGCCCGATGCTCCGGTCGTCGACCTCGACGTGCGGCGCCTTCTCAGGATTTTTTTCTGTCCAGTGGTTGTACTGGATGGGGCTACCACGTTTGACCCGCGTTCAGCTCACATATCGGTGTCGATTGCCCGAATTCCGCGTCGTGGCATCACCGGGTCGTATAGTTCACACCACTGAAAGAATCCCGGACCAGGCCTCGTGTCGGCTTGATTGCACGACAGAGCTGCACCGGGTTCGGTAGTGAATTCCGTGCGCCGGTGGGTCGTTGGCCGATCACAGGGGAACAAATGAATTCCACGCGAAGATACCACCGACGTCGGGTCGGCTGATGAGCAGCAGATCCGATGCCGCGATGCCGACCGGTCGGAGATTCCATTTCGGTGGGGCCGTGGGGGCGTTGGTATTGGTGTGGTTGTCGCTGACGCCGTCACTGCTGCCCAGAGGACCGCTGTTCCAAGGAATCGTCACCGGTGCCGCCGCTGCCTTCGGCTACGGACTCGGCATCGCGGTCGCGGCCCTGATCCGGTGGATGCTGCAACGACAGCGTGGGCCCGCGCCGTCGGTGGCGTGGTGGGCGTTGGGCATCGTTGCCTGCCTCGGATCGGTCGCGGTGCTGGTCTGGTACGCCGATTGGCAAAGTGATCTGCGTTCGCTCATGGGCGTGAGCGGACTTGCCTGGCACACCTATCCGATCATCGTGGTGATCGCCGCCGTCGTGTTCGCGGTATTGATCGCGATAGCGCGGTTGTGCTGGGCGCTGTCGCGAGGGGTCGGTGGGCTGTTGGCACGGGTGATGCCGCCGCGCGTCGCGGCGGTGCTCGGCGGTGTGGTGGTGGTCGCACTGGCTGTCGCCGCGGTCAACGGGGTGGTCGCGGACGTGGCGATGTCGATGCTCAACGAGACATTCAAGGCCGTGAACGACGAGAGCTCGCCCGATACCGAGGAGCCCGTTCTCGCGGAGCGGTCCGGTGGTCCCGGCTCGCTGGTGAGCTGGGACTCGCTGGGCAGGCAGGGTCGGATCTTCGTGTCCAACGGTCCCACCGCGAGTGAACTGACCGCGTTCAGCGCAAAGCCCGCGCGCGAGCCGATTCGCGTCTACACCGGCCTCGATTCCGCGGAGAGCATCAGAGCCGAAGCAGATCTCGCGGTTGCCGAGTTGCGTCGGGCCGGTGGATTCGAACGAGCGGTCCTCGGTGTCGCGACCACCACCGGAACCGGGTGGATCAACGAGTCGACTGCCTCGGCGTTGGAGTATCTGGCCAACGGTGACAGTGCGTTGGTGAGTATGCAGTACTCCTACCTGCCGAGTTGGCTGTCCTTCGTCGTCGACCAGGAACGAGCTCGACAGGCCGGTCAAGCACTGTTCGAGGCGGTGCACGCCGAGTGGGACCTCTTGCCGGTCGATCGCCGGCCGAAACTGGTGGTTTTCGGGGAGAGCCTCGGATCTTTCGGCGGCGAGGCGGCGTTCTCCGGTATCCAGGACATGGCGGCCCGTACCGACGGCGTCCTGTTCGTCGGTCCTACCGCCACCAACCCGGTGTGGCGCGATGCCACCGCACGACGAGACCCGGGTTCCCCGCAGTGGCTGCCGATCTACCGGGACGGGCACACGGTGCGATTCGTCGCTGACACGCCGGATCTCGCCCGTCCCGGCGCCGTGTGGATCGCACCCAAGGTGGTCTATCTCCAGCACGCCTCGGACCCGATCACCTGGTGGACACCGCGACTGCTGTTCCAGAAACCTGACTGGCTCACCGAGGAACGCGGTCGCGATGTCCTGCCGAGCACCCGCTGGATCCCGGTGGTGACGTTTCTGCAGGTGTCGGCGGACATGGCAGTCGCGGTCGATGTGCCGGACGGGCACGGCCACACCTTCCAAGCCGACATCGCCGATGCCTGGGCCGCGATCCTGTCACCGGCCGACTGGACCGTCGCCGACACCGAGCGTTTACGAGAGATCCTGCGTGGCGCCGAGTGAACGCCACCCCGTCGAAAGGAGGACTCTGATGAACGACGCCGCCGGAAAGCGGTCCCTGCTGAGTCGCGTGTCACCAACCCAATGGGTCGCCATCGGGTTGAGCATCTTCGCCGTCGTGTTCGTGTTGGAGAACAGAGGAAAGGTCACTGTCGAGATCCTGTTGATCACGGTCAGTTCCCCGATGTGGCTGATCCTGTTGGCGATGTTCGTCGTCGGCTGGATCGCCGGAGTTCTCACCACCCGTCGCGCCCGCAAATGAATGCTCGGCCGGTCGCCGGTGCCGCGGTCGGTTCGGCTATCGAACCGTGTCCGCGGCCTCCGCGATGGTGTCGGCGACGGCGATCGGCTGGGAGACCAACGAGGCATGCGAGGAGCTGATCTCGCGGGTGGTGGCCGCGGCACGTCCAGCCATGAACCGTTGCGCGGCTGCGGGGATGACGCGGTCCTCACCCGAGATCAGGTACCAGTTGGGTGTGCTCGCCCACGAGGGTGAGCCGGAGGGCTCCAAATTGGCGTTCAGTGCCGCCGAGTGCTGATGGGCATACATGTTCGCGGCGGTCTCGGCGCTGACGTCTTGGGCGAAGATGTCGCGAAAATACGGTTCCTCGATGTAGCCGTCGACATTCTTGCCCGCGATCCCGGTGGGGTCGTCCACGACCCGTACCTGCAGTGCGGGTGGGAGCAGTTGGCTGCCGGGGAACCGGATGGGGTCGATCAGTCCCAGCACGAACTCACCCTGCGCCGGGGCGAATGCCGCGATGTAGACGTTGGCCTTGACCTTGGGGTCGTGGGTGTTGGTGATGACCGACCCGCCGTAGGAGTGCCCGACAAGCACAACCGGGCCGTCGATGGAGTCGAGCACGCCCTGCAGCGCCTGCGCGTCGTTGCGCGGCCCGCGCAGCGGGTTGTCCACTGCGACAACACGATAGCCGCGTCCGCGTAGCTCGGCGGCGACGCCATCCCAGCTGGTGGCGTCGGCGAAGGCGCCGTGCACCAGAACTACGGTGGGTTCGCCCGGGTCGGCGGTCGCGAGTGCGGGGACGAAGGGGCCGAGCGCGACAATCGCCGCTGCCACGACGCTCAGCATCCGGCGCCGGCGCGGATTCGCAACGTTGGTCGACGAGGACATGATCAGTTCACCCTTACTTTCGATCGAACGGGTCCAGGCTTCGTAGTTCACCGGCACCGTGAGACGCGGGTGCCTCACCCGGATGAACCTGGCGGCATCGCGGGCGTCCATCGTGTTCCTCACCGGCCCGGTGAGACCGAACCGGATCGCACTCGGATACAGCAGCACGACGTCGACAACGAGTCGGCGGGCCACTTGCTCGAGTCCCGAAAATACACTGAGTGATCCGACATCCCGACCGCGACATGCGATCGACCAGCCGCTAGTCGCGAATCGATGGTTCGTGCCCATGAGAAGTCGGCTGAGCGGTGGCCCAGGTCCGCTTGTTCGGACCGCAGCGGCGCTGAGTTCTCCTGATCGAAGGAAGACGCGCGCATGTCGGTGGTCGTTTCTACAATTTCGGCGTGACGCTCACCCTCGCCGACCTCGTCGGCTATACCGATCGTGGCCTCGACGCCGATCTCGCCCGCTGGTTCGGTGACGGCGAACCTGTCGTCGTCTCCGCCGGAACTCGTTCGGTGGAACCGTTTCTCGAACGATTGCCCGCGGCCGGCGCTGCCGCACTCGCGGCCTTCGACCGCCGGGTCCGTTCCGGTCGGCTGCCACAGTTCCTCGACATCTTCGACTGGTCCTACGCTTTCGACTTCGCCGGCAACGGCTGCGGAATTCTCGATGCGGACTACACGACCGAACTGACCGACGAGGACGTGTTCTCCCTCGGGGCCGACGGCGGCGGCAACCTCTACGTCGTGCTCACCACCGGTCAGGTCGCGGTGTGGTTTCACGAGGAAGAGGTTCTCGAGGGCGGGACCCGCTTCGACAACCTCGACGTCTTCCTCTGGTCGTATGTGCGCTACCGCGCGGTGCGCGCGGGCAAGCTCGCCCTGTCGGAGGTGGAGGCCGACTTCGCGGCGCTCGGCCAGGACGGCGCGCTCGCCGAGGATCTCGGGTTGCTGAGTCTGATGGAACCCATGCGCTGAGCACCGCAGGTCATCCCGAGCCGGTTGTCGTGACAGATGTCATGTCGCATCCATGAGGGTGTCATCGGAAAAGGTGTTGGCGCGCACTGGTTTCCGACCTTCGCGGCGACGAACGTTGGAGCTGTTCCTCGCACAACACCTTTTCGCGCAACCGCTTGGAGAGCACGATGATTCAGCCCGAATCCCACCGCGACGTCGACGAGTCCGCCGCCTCGCGTGTATCGACGGCCGACCCTGCACAGCGGCTGGTCGACCAACTCGGCGGCACCACGGGAATGATCTACACGGCGATACCGGTCATTGCGTTCGTCGTGGCGAATGCGCTGGTGGCACTACCTATTGCCATCGGGTCCGCCGTCGCCGTCGCGGTGGTGATCATGGGATGTCGGATCGTTCGCGGTGAGCCGGTCGTCCAGGCGAGCGGCGGGCTCGTCGGCGTCGTCGTCGCCGGTGGCGTCGCCGCGTGGACCGGCTCGGCGGGCGGATTCTTCCTGGTCGGCATCTGGGCCAGTCTGGCCGGTGCCGTTGTCGCGCTCGTCTCGCTGCTGGCACGCCGACCACTGACCGGCGTGCTGTGGAACATGCTGCACGGCAACGAGTTCGCCTGGCGGCAGGACCGCCCGTCCCTGCGCGGGCACGATATCGCCACCCTCGCCCTCGCCGCGGTGTTCGCGGCACGCTACTTCGTTCAGGGCTGGCTCTACGACATCGACGCAGCCGGGTGGCTGGCCACCGCCAAGATCGTCATGGGTACACCGCTGCTGGCGCTGGCGCTAGTGGTCGTCGTCTGGGCGTTTCGTCGCTCGACCCAGCGACTGCTCGAGTGAGCGACGCGACTCCTCGTGCAGGATCGCGAGCAGTTCTTCCTCCAGCGCGACGAATTCGGGGGCGGTGATCATGGACAACCCGCGCGGGCGCGGCAGGTCGATGCGCAGTTCGCGGCGCACGGTGGCCGGCCGCGCCGACAGCACGATCACACGGTCCGACAGGTAGACCGCCTCACGGACATCGTGGGTGATCATCAGGACCATCCACCGGTAGCGCTGCCAGACCTCCTGCAACCACGACTGCATCTCGGTGCGAGTCAGGGAGTCGAGCGCGCCGAAAGGCTCGTCGAGCAACAGCAACTCGCGCTCCTGGACGACGGTGCGCAGCAGTGCCGCCCGCTGTCGCATCCCGCCCGACAGCTGAGACGGGCGGGCGTCCTCGAAACCGGACAGGCCGAATATCGGAAACAGTTCGCGCGCGCGGCGCCTGGCCTCTGTTTTCGGGACACCCTGCACACGCAAACCGAGAATGGTGTTGTCGAGGACGGTTCGCCACGGGAACAGCAGGTCTTTCTGCGGCATATAGGCGCAGTGCGACGCGGTGTCTTCGCCGTCGGCCGTGTGGAAGCCGACGCTGCCGGAGTCGGGGGATTCGAGTCCGGCCAGCATGTTGAACACCGTGCTCTTGCCGCAGCCGCTGGGGCCGATGACCGTGACGAACTCGCCCGATCGGACCGCGAACGACACCCCGCCCAACACCTCGAGGCCAGGGCTGCCACGACCGGGCTGGGGGAACGACTTGGTGAGTCGGTCGACGACGATCCGGTCGCCTTCGGTGTCAGTCACGCCGGCTCCTGTTCTCCGCGCGCGCCCACGGCGCGACGAGGCGCTCGACCGCGAACGTCGTCAGGTAGAGCGCGATACTCAGCAGCGCGGTCACCAAGACCGCCGCCAGCACCAGATCGGTGCGGAACGAATTCTTCTGCAGGCTCATGTAGATGCCGAGACCGACACTGGCGCCGACATATTCGGCGAACACCGCACCGACGACCGCGTAGGTGATCGCGATCCGCAACGAGGTGAAGAACCGCGGCAGCGCGGAGGGCAGCCGCACATACCGGAACTCCTGCACGCGGGAGGCGCCCATACTGCGCAGCAGCGCGCCCGCGTCACGGTCGGCCGCGGCGAACCCTTCGATCAGGCCGATGGCCATCGGGAAGAAGGTGACCAGCGCGACCACCAGGATCTTCGGCAGGAGACCGAACCCGAACCAGATGATCATCAACGGTGCGATCGCGACGATCGGCACGGTCTGCGACGCCACGAACAACGGCACCAACGCGCGTCGCAGCCAGGGTGAGAAGTCGACGATCACCGCCAGTACCCATGCCGCGCTCAGCGAGACCGCGAAACCGATCAGCGTCACCTGCAAGGTGGCGGCCGCGTGGGTGGCGATCTCGTCGCGATGCGCCCAGCCCTGCTCGACCACCCGCACCGGCGAGGGCAGCACCTGCGGACGCACACCGCTGGTGATGACATAGATCTGCCACACGGCCACGAGGACCGCCACCGTGACGATCGATGGCACCGCCCACCGGATCCCTGCCCAGCGACCGGGCCGGTCGCCGGACAGGACTTGCGCGTCTACGGACCCGTCACGGGTTGGCAAGGTAGTCATCGGTGAAATATGTCGACCAGTCGGGCTCGGTGGTCAGTGATTTACCGTCGGGCCCGTTGAGCAGGCCACTGCGGTACAGGAATCGCGAATTCGCCGACCACTGCTCCACGGTCTGAGTACCGACTCGCCCGTTCGGGTCCTTCATGAACTGGTCGGCCAGCATGCGCTGACTGTCGAAGACCAGCTTCTCGTCGTTGAACGCGCCCGGGTTGGCGTCGATGAGGTCCTGGGCGGCGGCGTCCGGGTTGTCCGCGGCGAACTGGTAGCCGCGTTGCAGGGCCTGGACGAACTTCTTCGCACGGTCGGGATTCTCGGCGAGCCAGCCTTCGTTGGCGTCGATCACGATGGCGTAGGAGTCGGGGAATCCGAAATCGGTGTAGCGGAAGTACTTCATCGGGGTGCCGTGGTGTTCGGCCTCGATGCCCTCCCACGCCAGATACGAGACGGTGAAGTCCGCTTTCCCGGAGTAGACGGCCTCGTACGCCGACGATCCCAGCATGACGGAGGTGAATTCGCCGGTGCCGCCGTCGTTGCGGATGACCTGTGCGAGTGACTCCTTCTCACCCGGGTCACCGAAACCGGCGTAGGTCTTGCCGTCCAGATTCTTCGGGCTTGCGAGGTCGGCACGGTCGGCGCGCACGCCGATCCCGGTCGCCCAGTGCTGCAGGGGTGCGAGCACCGACTGGATGCGCGCACCCGAGGCGCGGGCGAACGTCGACGAATTGTGGGTACTGATCCCGAATTCCGCGTTCCCCGCATCGACCACCGTGTCGACCGAGGTGTTGTTGTAGGGCAGCACCTGCACATCCAGACCGGCGTCGGCGAAGTAGCCGCGCTGCAAGGCGACATACAACCCGGAGTGGTTGGTGTTGGGCGTCCAGTCCAGCGCGAAGCGGATGGTCTGATCGGAGCCGCCGCCCGAACCGCAGGCGGTGACCAGCGACAGGGTCGCGACGGTGGTTGCCATGACCGCGAATGCGCGGCGCAGCCGCCCGCTCATCCGGCAGGCCAGGGCTGCGGGTGCAGGGCGGTGTCCCAGAACATCAGCTCGTAGCGCACGGCGAGAATGAATGCCTTCTCCATCGCCGCCCGCTCACGCTCGCTCGCCGACTCGGCGGCGGCGTCGACCAGCGATCGCGCCGTGGCCGCGGCCTGCTGGAACTCTTCCGCGCCGTAGGTGGTGACCCACTGGGCATACGGGTGGGCGGCGTCGGCGGCGATCACCTTCGCGGCACTCTCGGCCAGGCCGCGTCCCACGTCGGCGTAGATCCAGAAGCAGGGCAGCGCGGCCGCCGCCGCGACCGCGTAGGACTCGGTCGCCGCGGCGGCGATCAGGTAGGAGACGTAGGCCAGGCAGGTCTGGGAATGCTCCGGCTCGCCCTGCCGCGGGGGCAGCGCTCCGCCGGTGAGCATCTGGTCGTGCATGGCCGATTCGACAGCAGCGGCGTTCGCGGACGAGGTGGCCCAGAAGGCCGCGGTCTGCGGGTCCGGTGACTTGGCGGCGAGAATCGCCAGCGCCTTCGAATACCCGGTCAGATACAGCGAATCCTGCTCGATGTAGGTCCGGAACACCTCGAGCGGCAAGGTGCCCTCGCCGAGGTGCCGCAGGAATTCCAGTTCATCGATCGCGCTCCGCAGGACCTTGGTGCGGTCCCAGAGGTGATCGGTGAACAGGTCTGTATTTGTGGTGTGGGCGTGCAACACCGTGACATCCCTTCGTCAGCATTACCTGAACAGGTTCAGCGGGTCTGTTCTCAGCCTCGCGGTCGCGAGACACCCCGTGTCAGAACTCGACCGACACTAGCAGCGACCGCCGACACGCGGGCCGGGCCCGGTTCGCCGTGTAGCCCCGGTCACGGTGGTAGGTGTTCGGCGGCGAACCGGCACCCAGTAACTTGCCTGCCAAGGAGTTCGTCTTCTGCACCCATCGAATCGCCGAACGAAGAGAGCTGATCAATGTCGACCTCTACCGCGCGTGCACACATCGGTGTCACCGGCCTGGCAGTGATGGGCAGCAACATCGCCCGCAACTTCGCCAAGCACGGCTACACCGTCGCGCTGCACAACCGTTCCGTGGCCAAGACCGACGCACTGCTCGCCGAGCACGGCGGTGACGGCGATTTCGTCCGCACCGAGACCGTGGAGGAGTTCGTCGCGGCGCTGGAGAAGCCGCGACGGGTGCTGATCATGGTCAAGGCGGGCGAGGCGACCGACACCGTCATCGAGGAGCTGGCTGCCGTGATGGAGCCGGGCGACATCATCATCGACGGTGGCAACGCCCTCTACACCGACACGATTCGCCGCGAGGCCGCCATGGCCGAACGTGGCCTCAATTTCGTCGGGGCAGGCATCTCGGGTGGTGAGGAAGGCGCGCTCAACGGTCCCGCGATCATGCCGGGCGGGCCCAAGGAATCCTACGAATCGCTCGGCCCGCTGCTCGAGTCGATCGCGGCGCAGGTCGACGGCACGCCGTGCTGCACCCACATCGGCCCCGACGGTTCCGGACACTTCGTCAAGATGGTGCACAACGGCATCGAATACGCCGATATGCAGCTGATCGGTGAGGCTTACCACCTGTTCCGTGACGCGCTCGGTTTCGACGCCGGGCAGATCGCGGACGTGTTCACACAGTGGAACTCCGGGGACCTGGAGAGCTATCTGGTCGAGATCACCGCGCAGGTGCTCGCGCAGGTCGACGCGAAGACCGGCAAGCCGCTGGTCGACGTCATCGTCGACGCCGCCGAGCAGAAGGGCACCGGCCGCTGGACGGTCAAGTCCGCGCTCGATCTCGGTGTGCCGGTGACCGGCATCGCGGAGGCGGTCTTCGCCAGGGCGCTGTCGGGTTCGCGTGCCCAGCGCAAAGCCGCGGTGGGTCTCGCCTCGGGCACACTCGCCGACAAGCCCACCGATGTCGAGCAGTTCACCGAGGACATCCGGCAGGCGCTGTACGCGTCCAAGGTCGTCGCCTACGCACAGGGCTTCGACCAGATCGCCGTGGGCAGCGCCGAGTACAGCTGGGATCTGCACCCCGGCGATCTGGCGACGATCTGGCGCGGCGGCTGCATCATCCGGGCTCGGTTCCTGAACCGGATCAAGGAAGCCTATGAGCAGGACCCCGCCCTGCCGAGCCTGATCCTCGCGCCGTACTTCCGCGAGGCCATCGAGACCGCGATCGACAGCTGGCGGCGCGTGGTATCCACCGCCACCCTGCTCGGTATCCCGGTCCCGGCGTTCGCGTCCTCGCTGTCGTACTACGACGCACTGCGCGCAGAGCGCCTGCCCGCCGCGCTGACCCAGGGCCAGCGTGACTTCTTCGGCGCGCATACCTACGAGCGCATCGACGCCGACGGCAAGTTCCACACTCTGTGGAGCGGTGACCGCAGCGAGGTCGTCGCGGGCTGAGCTCTGACTGCCGGTGTGGTGAATCTCGGGGTCGGCCAAGGGAAACCGAGGATTGACCCGCTGGTGGTTTGTCGCTGATGATGGTCGTGGACCCAGGCGGCAACCCGCCCCGCGTTACTGACACGTCCCCGTTCGGGACGCAGGACGCGGGGCGGGTGTCGACCCGAATTCCGAAGTCTGCGACGAAACCACACAGCGTCATTCCCGACGTTCGCCGAGGAGCATCATGAATGCGACCGAACCTGCTGCGCGCAAGGACAATCCGCGACCGAACGGTGTGCTCACGGACGGCGGTGGCCTCGATTGCCGGCGATCGGTTCACTCATGACCGACGTGAGTATCGCCCTGGGTGATGTCACCCTGCGGGGCACCGTGACCGGCGCGGGCCCGACGGTGCTGTTGCTCCATGCGGGAGGCGAGGATCGCGGCGTGTGGGCACCGGTCGCGTGGCAGATCGCCGCGGCCGGATTCCGGGCGGTGGCCTTCGATTTGCGTGGACACGGCGACAGTACGGGGGAGGCGACCGTCCTTCGGGCGGTTGCCGATGACGTGGCCGACATGGTGCGGCGTGAGCCGGCCCCGCTCGTGGTGGTGGGCGCTTCCGTCGGCGGGCTCGCTGCCATCGCCGCGCTCGGCGAACCGGATATTGCCGGTCGTGTGGCCGGTCTGATCCTTGTCGATGTGGTGCCGAATTCCGATCCGGATCGGGTACGCGCCTGGCTCAGTGACAGCGGGCTTCGCGATCAACGCACCGAACTGGTGGAAGACAGCCTCGCGGCGGGGCCTGCGCTGCATGCGACGGCTGTCGGTTCGGAAGTGCCGATGCTGCTCGTGCGCGGCGGACGGTCGCCGCTCACCGACGCCGAAGTGGATCGGTTCCTCGCCAATCGTCGTGTCACGGTTACCTGTGTGCCGGAAGCCGGACACCTCGTCGCCCGGGAGGCTTCCGAAGAGCTCGCACGCATCGTCTCGGAGCACGCAGGCACCTGGCTCGCTACCGCCCACGCTGTTCAGAGCGCATTCGACCTGCAGCGGGTTCTCGGTGCCGAAGAGATCGAACATCCCGGCGGAACTCTGCACGCTCACCTGCGCCGGGTCCACGCCCTCGTGGTCGAATGGAACGCCACGCCGCGAACCCGTCTGGCCGCGATCTGCCACGCGTCCTATGGCACAGACGGATTCGCTGTCGAGCTCCTGCCGACAACCGATCGGCCGCGGCTGGCGACCGTGATCGGGCACGACGCCGAGCGCCTGGTCTATCTCTACGGCGGATGCGACCGCGAACGGACATACCGCGACCTCGGGCGAGAGCCGCTGTCGGTGATCGACCGCTTCACCGGCACTTCCACGCTGGTCGGGGGTGCTGAACTGCATGATTTCGCGGTGCTGACGATCGCCAACGAGCTCGATGTCGCACGCCACGCGCACTTGCCGCCATCCGCGCGGACCGGGATCCGAAGCCTTGTCCTCGCGCTGGCGAGCTACGCGCCCGACGAGGCGGCGCGAGCGCTCGCGGACGAGGCGCTCGCCTGAGGGCGTGGCCGCATCACGGACCGCCGAGCTCGGATGCGGTCAGGGCAGGTCGGTAAGCGGCCAGGAAGAGATCTATCGCTGCGCCGGGGGGGTTCGCCGATATTGCTGTGGCATCGAGCATTCGGGCGTTCAGCGGTGCGCCCACGACCAGCCAGGTGAGCTGTTCGGCTGCGGCCCGGGGGTCGGGGATCGCGAGCACGTCGCGTGCGTCGAGTGCCTGCAGCGTGGTGGCGAGAGCGCCGATATTGCGGACCCAGCTCTGGTGCAGATATGTCGCCCCGACCTCGGGCAGGCGGGCCGCCTCGGCGGTGACCAGCCTGCGCATTTCCACCACGGTCGGCGAGAGGACGCCGGCCAGCAGCGTTCGTGCCCAGACGAGTAAGCCCTCGCGGACATCCTCGGCGGACTCGAGTTCGGTGAGGGCGGGTCGCATCGCATCACGCCCGGCGGCGGTCCAGTGCTCCACGACCGCGGCGAACAAGCCCTCTTTCGACGGATGTTCGCGATACAGCGATGTTTTGGAGATCCCGGCGCGTGCGGCGATCTCGTCCATCGTCGATCCCGCGAACCCGCGCTCGAGAAACACCTCGCGGGCGACGGTGAGTAGTTCGGCGCCGGACTTCCCGGGTGGCCGGCCACGGCGTCGAGCAGAAGAGGTCATGCTCCCCATATTAGTACTTGACAGTACTTATTCATCCTCCTAGATTAAGTACTGGATCGTACTCAAGGAGTTGGCCATGATAGTTGCAGGTGTCGTCGTTGCGGCGGTCGTCTCGTTCGTCATCAGCGCGGTGCTGTACGCGACACCGCCGATCGCCGCGCTCGTGTCGAGGACGAGTACCCCGCGTCCCGGAATCGGCATGCCGGTCCAGATGCTGTTCGTGGTGCTGCGGGGGCTGCTGGCCGCGGGGGTGCTGGCGGCGCTGCTCGTCGCCGGCGATCGGCATGGCATCGCCGCCGGGGCGGCGGTAGGTGCGATCGTGGCGGTACTACCGGTGACCATCCTCGCCGGCGCCATCGTCCACGAGAACGTGCCGATACCGACCACTCTGGTGCATATGACCGACTGGGTCCTGAAGTTGGTCGTCAGCGGTGTCGTGCTCGGCATGTTCGTCTGAATCCCGAACCCCGACAGGAGCTCTCATGAACACCGCACCGGGACCGATCGACATGACGTTCACCGCTGTCCTCGGAAAAGTCAGGGCGGGTGACACGTGGACATGCGTGCAACTGCCCGACTCCGCGCGGATCTTCGGCACCCGGGGCCTGGTCAAGGTGAAGGGAACGGTGGACGGTGTCGCGTTCACATCGTCGTTCATGGCACTCGGCGACGGCACCCACAAGCTTCCCGTCGCCGCCGAGATCCGCCGCCGCATCGGAAAGACCGATGGCGACGAAGTCACCGTCGAGCTGACTGAACGATTGAGCTGACAGACGGTGGCGCGGTGCCCTGCTTGGGGCGCAGTGGATCCGGGGACGGCCGCACGGTGGCCGAGTTGGTCTTCGCGACATCGGCGCGTAACGCACCAGGGCTATGCTGAATGTTTGCTGACGGTGTCCAGGGGATCGATCAGGTGATGGTGAGGCCTGTATGACCCGATTGCCGCACTATGCCGCGATGCTGGCCACGGCGGGTCATCTGCCTGCCGACGGTGACCGCTGGGCATACGAAGTGAAGTACGACGGAATCCGGGCCATTGCCTATATCGATGACGAACTGCGGCTCGAGTCGCGCAATGGCAACGACATCACCGTCGCCTGGCCCGAGCTCTCCGGGCTCGCTCCGGCCGAGCTCGGGTTCGTGGTCGACGGCGAGATCGTGATCGAACACGCGGGCCGATCCTCGTTTCAGGCATTGGCGCCGCGAATGCACCAGCGCAACCCAGCCGCTATCCGCGCCCTTGCGCAATCGACTCCGGCGACTTACATGATCTTCGACCTTCTCCACATCGGCGACCGGCCGCTGATCGAATTGCCCTATGCCCAGCGACGCGAGCTCCTCGAACATCTCGGGTTGACCCGCCCGCATTGGCGCGTCCCGCACTTGCTCCCCGGTCCCGCCGCAGACGCCCTGGCGATCTCGCAGGAACTCGGACTGGAAGGCATCATCTGCAAGCGTCGCAACAGCTGGTACCTGCCCGGGCAGCGCAGCCCCGCCTGGACCAAGGTCAAGAATGTCACCCACCAAGAAGTCGTGCTGATCGGTTGGAAGAAGGGCACCGGTCGCCGTGCCGGGCAGATCGGATCCTTGCTGGTCGCCGTGCCCGATGATCGCGGCAGCCTGGAATACGCCGGCAGTGTGGGCACGGGGTTCACGGCCGCGATGCTCGCCGATCTCTCCGAACAGCTCGCACCGCTGCACCGTGCTGATCCGCCGGTGTCGGGCATCGACCGTACCCCGGACGGGGTGTCGTGGGTGCAGCCGAAACTTGTCGGGGAAGTGGCGTTCACGGAATGGACCGACGACGGCCGGTTGCGGCATCCGAGTTGGCGAGGTCTACGTTTCGACAAGGATGTCGACGAGGTCGAAACCCCGACCGGGCGCAACTGACCGTCCGCGCGCGTATTTGTTCGGTGCTGTTCTCTCGGGGGGCAGCGCAGATGTCGATGCCTGGCTGCTATCACTGCCTCGGGTCGGTGGATTGTGTTCGAGGTGTGCCGGTCTGCAAGTGGCAACGCAAGTGAATGAGAATTCATGCTGGAAGTGCCGAGTGTGATTCGGGCCAGGGATTCCAGCGGGAAGCAAATGGTGCGACAGGTTACTCGAAGTCATGTCGTGCCCACATTCGTCACGATTGCATAAACTACGCCGGTGAAATTCTTGCCTGTCCGATGCGTGAAGTGCCTGCTTGCCGCGTGTGACCTCGTATCAGGGAAACCTGCCAATTGTCACCGGCAAATAACGGCCCTCCGGGAGGTGAGGGAATTTCTGTTTCTGCTTCCATCGACTTCCACCATCTGGCACTGTATGGGTCACCGAGATCGCGGCACCGATTGCGGCGACCGCAAATCTCGGCTGAGCTCCTCGTCGTTATAGGGGGAATGAACGGGCGCGTAAGAGAAATGGTCCGGCTGGGGTAGCCGGGTGGGAGGATTCATGGTCTACATCAGAGCTCACTTCGATAATCGGTTCGCGCTACAGGAACACGGTGACGGTCCGCGCGGCATCTCCGAGGAACGCGGCGACGAGTTGGCGCCGTTGGCGCCGCTGGCCGTCATTGTGTCGTTCGTGCTCGTGGCGGCGGGATGCATCGCGTCCTCGGCAATGGGGGAGTGGACCCGTGACTATGGGGCAGAGCTCGTCGTCATCGCCTTTTGCCTGCACATGTTCCTTTCGGCTCTGTTGGGTTCGTGGGGACTTCGCAGGTGGCTGCAGACCACCCGGATCTGGCGTCGGTTCGAGCACCGATCTCTGCGCGACTGAGTCATATCCGCCTCAGTACTACTGCACTAGGAAAATCCGCGGCAGCCCGCGTGGATGCCATGAGTGGGAGGCGTTGTGAGAAAGTCCGTCGAAGTACCGATCTTGTCCCGGCGCGTCACCGAAGGCGGCCAGATCGTGGTCATCGAGGTGAGTCGGCCGCGACCGGTTGGCGGGAAGGTGGAGTGCGCCTATCGGCTGGCGGACACGCGGCGCACCACCGAAGGCCCCGATTCGCTGGCGGCGCTCTACCGGGCTCTGCTCGAGATCGGCGACTTGCTCGCGCAGGCGAATCGCGGCGCGTCGGCGCGGTTTGTCGTCCCGGCGAACCTCGGCTTTCCGGTACCACCCGCTGGTGATCGACCCGAGGCGGTGGATGACGCCGATGTTGTGGCGACGCAGACGATCATCCACGCAGGCGACCGGCACACGATTGCCATCTGCCGGCCTGTACAGACCGGCGGCGGGGACGGCATGCTGTGTCTGTTTCGGGTCGACGGCGAAACCTGCGCGATCGCGAGAGGGTGGGACGGTGTCGACGCGGTGCTGAACGCGGTGTCGATGATCGGCGCAAGGTTTCGTCTCGCCACGGATTGGCCGTTGTCGCCGGCCGGAGGTGCATTCGCGTCAGAGGTGGCGACCGTAGTCGCGACGGGTGCTCCAACCGCGATCTAGGCACCAGCTCTTGTCGTCGCGGGGTCCGGTGCTGCTGTGAGCACCCATCGACACGGTGGCCTCGGCTCCTGCCTCGCCGGCCGTGGTTGGCGGTTGCCGGGGCCGTCGTCTGGGGCAGCGTCCGAACGGGACGCGCTGGTCCCGGCAACCGCCCGCCGACCGGTCAGGAGTTCGGTCATCCTGTCCCCGGTGGCGGTCTCTGGTTTACAAGCGGGCGATACCCCGGTGTGTCGCTTCGAAACGGGGAGACCCAGCAGATTTCTATGTCGCCGCGGCCGGCCAGCTGATGGTGGGCCACGACTTCGGCAGGTTGACCGAACCGTCCAGGACCAACCGCACCAGGTCCTCGTAGCCCTCCCGCATCTCGGCCAGATGGTGCCAGGCTCGATGTCGCTGGGCGTCCTCGGCGTTGTGGAGCGCCCAGTGGGCATAGGTGGCGGCTTCCGCGACCCGGCCGATCACCCCGCCCACCGTGTCGATTCCCCGCGGAGCGCCGGGGCGTGGCCGCGGAAGCTGCGCGGTGATCCACACATCGATGGTGTGCGCGACTTCCGCGATCTGACGACCGACCCAGACGGCGGACGGTTCGGCCAGCCAGTCCCGATACAACGACCCGAGGGTGCGAGCCCAGCGCGCGAGCGGCTGATCACAATCGGCGCCCCCGTTGATCGCGGCAAGCAATTCCTGCGGCGAAAGAAACGGACCGTGCTGAGCCGGCGCCGGGTACCACGAATCCGGTGCGCTCACCTGCGCTCACCGGACAGGCCTGCCCCGAGTAGACACTGCTGTGGAATTGCGGAATTCAGATTTCTGGCACCGGACAAAGCAAGCTCCTGATCAAGCACACATCCGCATGAACGGGTCGACCCAGCGGACAAGCAGGGTTCCGATCCTGCGCACGGTCCCGCACCGGCGCCGCGAGGGTCTTTGCAGAATCCGATATTCGTATCCGTCAAGCTATCAGGCGGCAGACGTGGTCGCTGCAGCCGGTGCACTCTCTCAAGAAACATTTAATAACGTGCCCCGACCAGGGAATCTGCGGCAGATTTGGCGGCCGGGCGGTAACTCCTGACTGCACAAGGCCTTTCGCCGAAGGGCGTTCTCCGGAGCCGCTTCACCGACGACCAGCGCGGCCGAGGGGCAGCAGAAGTTCGGCAAGTAAGCGCTCGAAACGAATCGAGCCGACCGGGACACCCGGTCGGCTCGATCGTGGGCGCCGACGGCAATCATCGGCGGTCGAGAGGTCAGCGCAGATCGAACCGATCGTTGTCGACCACCTTGACCCACGCGTCGACGAAGTCGTTCACGAACTTCGCTCCCGCTGTGTTCTGCGCATACACCTCGGCCACCGCGCGAAGCACCGAGTGCGAGCCGAAGACGAGATCGTTGGCGGTGGCCGTCCATCGCTTCTCGCCGGTCCGCCGGTCGACACCGTCGTAGACGTTCTCCGCCGACTCCGAGGCCTTCCACTCCGTGCTCTGGTCGAGCAGATTCACGAAGAAGTCGTTCGACAGCACGCCCGGCCGGTCGGTGAAGACACCGTGTGCGCTGCCATCGTAGTTGGCGCCGAGCGCACGCAGGCCGCCGATCAGCACCGTCAGCTGCGGCGCTGTCACGTCGAGCATGTAGGCGCGGTCCAGGAGCAGACGCTCGAGCGGCGCCTTCTCGCCGGGACGCACGTAGTTGCGGAAGCCGTCTGCCCGCGGCTCGAGCACATCGAAGGTGTCGACATCGGTGTTCTCCTGCGTGGCGTCGGTGCGCCCGGGCGAGAACGGCACGGTGATCTGATGACCGGCATCGCCGGCTGCTTTCTCGATCGCCGCCGAACCGCCCAGGATGATCAGGTCGGCCAGTGACACCGCCTTGCCATCGGGAGCAGCGGCGTTGAAATCTCGCTGGATCTGCTCGAGAACCGGCAACACCTTCGCCAGCTCGGCGGGTTCGTTGACGTCCCAGTCGCGCTGTGGTTCGAGCCGGATCCGGGCGCCGTTCGCGCCGCCGCGCTTGTCGGTGCTGCGGAAACTCGCGGCCGAGGCCCACGCCGTCTTGACCAGTTGCGCGACCGACAGACCGGACGCGAGCACCGTGTTCTTCAGCGCGGCGATGTCCTGGTCGTCGATCAGTGCGTGGTCGACAGCGGGAACCGGGTCCTGCCACAGCTGCGCCTCGGGCACCCACGGGCCGAGATAGCGGCTGAGCGGACCCATATCGCGGTGCAGGAGTTTGTACCAGGCCTTTGCGAACGCCTCGGCCAGCTCCTCGGGGTGCTCGAGCCAGCGTCGGGTGATCTCCTCGTAGATCGGGTCTTCGCGCAGGGACAGGTCGGTGGTCAGCATTGTCGGGGTGCGCGCGGGCCCACCGAACGGATCAGGGATAAGGCCTTCGCCCGCACCGTCTTTCGGCTTCCACTGCCAGGCACCGGCCGGGCTCTTGGTGAGTTCCCAGTCGAACCCGTAGAGGTTCTGCAAGAAGCCGTTGCTCCACTGGGTCGGGGTGGCCGTCCACACGACCTCCAGGCCGCTGGTGATGGCGTCCTTGCCCTTGCCCGTGCCGTGCGTGCTCTTCCAGCCCAGACCCTGCTGCTCGAGCGGCGCGGCCTCGGGCTCGGCGCCGACCAGACTCGCATCGCCCGCACCGTGGGTCTTGCCGAAGCTGTGACCACCGACGATCAGGGCGGCGGTCTCCTCATCGTTCATCGCCATGCGAGCGAAGGTCTCGCGGATGTCACGTGCCGCGGCCACCGGATCAGGTCTGCCGTTGGGCCCTTCCGGGTTCACATAGATCAGGCCCATCTGGACCGCGCCCAGCGGGCCCGACAGTTTACGGTCGCCGCTGTAGCGTTCGTCGCCGAGCCAGGTGTCCTCCGGGCCCCAGAACACTTCCTCGGGCTCCCAGATATCGGGTCGGCCGAAGCCGAAGCCGAACGTCTGGAAACCCATGGACTCGAGGGCGACGTTGCCGGTGAACACGAGCAGGTCGGCCCAGGAGATGCTGTCGCCGTACTTCTGCTTGACCGGCCACAGCAGCCGACGAGCTTTGTCGAGGTTGGCGTTGTCGGGCCAGCTGTTGAGCGGGGCGAAGCGCTGGGCGCCCTGACCGCCGCCGCCGCGTCCGTCGGCGATGCGGTAGGTGCCGGCTGCGTGCCAGCTCATCCGGATGAACAGGCCACCGTAGTTGCCGTAGTCGGCGGGCCACCAGTCCTGCGAGTCGGTCAGTACCGCGGCGATATCGGCTTTGAGGGCGTCGACGTCGAGCTCGGCGAATGCCGTGGCGTAGTCGAAGTCCTCGCCCAGTGGGTTGGACTTGGACGAGTGGGCGTGCAGGACCGAGACGTCGATCTGTTCGGGCCACCAGTCCTTGTTGGAGTGGGGGCGACGGTCGGTGTCCGCGGTGGGCGAGGGGATCGCCGGGTTCTCGCTCTCGCTGTTGCTGAGAGTTTCGGCGTCAGGAGCGGGTGGGCGGCTATCGGAGGTCACGATATTCCTTCCTGGACGGGTCTTACAGGCTGGGAGCGGAGTTGTGTTCGCTGAGCGCGGAGTCCGCGCATTCGGGGCACCGGCCCCAGTAGATGACCTCGGCCTCGTCGATCACGAAGCCGAGGTCGTCGGAGGCAGTCAGGCAGGGTGCTTCGCCGACCGCGCAGTCGACGTCGGCGATCGCGCCACACGTTCGGCAGATCAAGTGGTGGTGATTGTCACCTACTCGTGCCTCGTAGCGGGCCAGCAGGCCGCGAGGTTGGATGCACCGGAGCAGCCCGGCGATGGTGAGCGTGCGCAAGGTGTCGTAGACGGCCTGATGCGAGACCGCCGACAAACGGGACCGAACGGCACGGATGATCGAATCCGTGTCGGAGTGCGGGTGTGCGTGCACGGCGCTCAGCACCGCCACGCGCGGTGCTGTCACCCGCACAGAAACTCCCCGCAGCATCTGCTGGAACTCCGCGTCCGTGGGCACATCCGCAGTTTTCCGCGTTTTCTGGAATCAGTCAAGTATTTGCTGGCCGCCGTGTCTTCGTGCTAACCGCTTCGGCGCTCGGCACCCGGCACGGATTCCCGCCGCCCGGCCCGGCGTCGCCGCTGTCGTTGCGACTGTGGCGTTCGTCGCCGGTGCGGTGGCGGACGCTGCTCGCGCGACGAGTCCGCGGTGGCGGTGCCCAACGGGGGTATGACGACACCCCGGAATAGCCCGAAGTTTGCGATATCGGGTCGATTTCTGGCTGTTTGATGTTGTCGGAGAAGGGAATTCCGTCTGCACCCCAACAGAAGAACTTTCGCCGCGCCGGTGGCCTTGCCGTGCGGGACACGAGGAGACCGCTTATGCCGATTTCTGGTCCAGCTCAGCAACTCGACAGAACTCCTGAAAATGGTGATATCGAGACCGTTGCGGCGATGGTGACGCACGACAACCAGCTTGTCGCCCAACTCCAAGACCTGGATCTGCGCAGGCTGTGTACGTGCGCCGCCGGATTATCCAGCCGGGCGCAGTGGCGGCTCGAAGCGGTAGCCGAAGCGTTGCGGAACACCGAACAGCTCTGATCCCTGTCAGTCGATTCCCCCTCCGAAGTGCTGGTTCGGCCACCGGCTCGGGAACCGAGGACTCGACCTTCTTTGCCGCCCGGCACCGCTTCTCGCGGGACCGGCGAAGCAACCCGCCGACACCGGCAATGCCCGGCGCCGCGAGCGATTCCCTTTGTGCGGCCTTGCATCTCGACGCGGGCGAGCTGGATCTCATCGCGAACGCCTGGGTGCCGTGCTCGCCGACGAGCACGGCACCCAAGCGGTGGATGTCGACGTGACCTTGCTGGGCGCTACTGCGAGCGGCCGCCGATCACGCCGTGGAAGTCGGCCGCCGGACAATCTTCACGGCTACCGGTCGAACTCCCGAGGAGTGCGCGACAGCCCAACACAGCGGCCTGTAGTGCCTCACCCGAAACGTCGCGGTTCAGATCCCGGCACCGGGGCGCGGGATATCGCCACGCCAAGCTCCGGTTGCGCGGCCCTCGGTCTCGATGAACTGCTTGAAGCGTTTCATGTCGCCGTTCACTCGGTGTTCGAGCACGCCCAGCTTGTCGGCGGCGGTTTCGACGAAACCCTCCGGGTCGACATCCATTTGCGCGGTGATCCGGGTATGGGTGTCGTCGAGACGGTGGAATGTCACCACCCCGGCGTGGTTGGGCCCATCGTCGGACCTCCACGCGACTCGTTCGTCCGGGTGCTGTTCGGTGATGGTGGCGTCGAATTCCCGTGTCGACGGTCCGACATGGATGCGCCAGTGAGTGTGCCGGTCGCCGACTTGACTGACCTGCTCGACTCCTTCCATGAACTGCGGAAAGGTCTCGAACTGCGTCCACTGGTTGTAGGCGGTACGGATCGGGACGTCTACATCGACAGTTGCGGCTACTGTGCTCACGAGTACTCCATTCCCCAGCCTGCCTGCGTCGCCGCCACAGACTGGATTCGTTCGCAGCTGCGCGCCTTCGAGGCGCTGCAACTCGTACAGTGGCGGCCTACCCGAGGCCCGAAAGCGCAAACAGGAGTGCGGCACTCGGGCTTCGGGTGGCAATTGACCGATTCCGGTGTTTTCGTGATCATGACGGTGTGCGTTCTCGCTCTCTCTTGTTCCGCCTGCTCTCGAGGTCTACCTGATGCCAACCCACGCCGATCAACAGCGCAAACGCCCTCAGCAGGATCGCGCGAAGGAGACCAAAGCGCGGATTCTCGAGGTGGCCGCTCAGCTGTTCGGTGATCGAGGTATCGGCAACACCTCGACGAACCGGATCGCCGCCGAGGCCGGCATGAGCATCGGCACTCTGTACCGGTATTTCACCGACCGGGAAGAGATCGTCAAGGAACTCACCGACAGCCTGTTCGTGCAGGCCGAGGAACAATACGCTCGGCTGCTCACCAAGTCGGTCGCCGACAAACCTCGGCGCGACACGGTTGCCGAGATCATCCGTGTCGGCGTCGAAATCCTCGTAGCCAACGGCCCCCTCGTGCGCGCCTTGGTGGCCGACCTTCAGTTCTACGGCAGCGGGATCCCCGAATTCGAACCGCGGTTGCGAATGCTCATCAAGCTCTACCTGATCCAGTCGCTCGGTCCGACGCACGGCCTCGACGTCGACACCATGGCCTATATCGTGCTCAACGCGGGCTTCTCCACCGCGCTGCGCTCGGTCAAGATGGACGAAGAGGGCATGGACCGCGACGCGGTGATCGATCAGACCGCCGACATGATCGGGCTCTGGATAACCTCAGTGGCACAGGCCGATTCGCCCGCATAGCTCCCGAAGACGCTGATGCGTCGCGCATTCGAGAACCGTCCCTTCTCGCGTCGTACCCGACTGGACCATGGGGTTTGCCCTCGTCTGGGCCCCTGTAAGAGTCGTGTGTCCTTGCTGATGGGAGGGAATGTTGTTGCTGGGCTGGTGAATCAGGCGGTGCCCAGAACATTTTCGGGGGCCGGGGCGAAGGTCGACTCGAAATGTCGAATGAGGTCGTCCGGGGCGGCAGGGGAGGCGGCACAGCCGAGGTAGCCGTCGGGGCGGACAACGTAGGCCGCGCCGGCGGCGCAGTGGTACTGCCGCGCGAAGTCGCCGTCGCTGTCACGGATGACCGGGAGGATCGTCGGGTCGACGGCGGCGCGGGGGCTCGCGACAAGATAGGTGTCGAGGCGGCCGTCGGTCAGTTTGCGAAGCAGGTCGACGTGGCGTTCGATTTCGGTGAGAGTGGCTGTGTCGCAGGTGTCGCCGACGTACCAGAGCAGTGTGTGGTCGGGACCGGCGAGGAGGGTGAAGAGCCGGAACGGCGACGTCACGCCGTCTCGGGTCAGTCCGATCGCGTCCGGAGCGCGGCTGCCCGCGAGGGGAGACGGTGCGCCGCGGGGGGATTCGGTGACGATAGGGCTGTCGCGATAGTCGATCAGGAGTTGTGCCTCGCGGAGCAGCACGCGTTCGGGGTCCGATTCGCCGGCACCGATCCCGTCGCGGGCGTCGCGGACGGTGCGACCGACCACCTCCTCGCCGATCGGTCTGCGTTCGGCGTCATAGCTGGCCAGCAGCGTCGGCGCGGCTAGCTCTGCGACGGCAAGCGCGAGCTTCCAGGCGAGGTTATGGGCGTCTTGGATGCCGGTGTTCATGCCCTGGGCGCCCGTGGGTGGGTGGATGTGGGCGGCATCGCCCGCGACGAAAACTCTTCCCCGGCTGTAGGAGTCGACGATGCGATGGCTGATCCGGAACACCGAGGACCAGCGCAAGTGCGAGGCAGTCGTCGGTGAGGGCGCGAGCCGGTCGAGCACCGCCTGAATGTCGGCCAGCGCAGGTCCGGGCCCGGTGCCGAGTCCGTGTTCGACCCTGTCGCCGCCAACGGAGTTGTCGGAGGCCAGTTCCGGGGGAACCCGCATCGACACCCGGTATCGGTGGTGGCCGGGCAGCGGGACACACACCAGCACGTCGTCGGTGACACCGTTGGTCTGGTGCATCGACCGCACGGTGTAGCCGTGCGGTTGTGCCCAATCCAGCTCGACATCGCCGAGCATGTACTGCTCGGCGAAGGCCGCGCCCTCGAACGTCAGGCCCAGCGTCTTGCGGACGGTGCTGTGCGCACCATCGCAGCCGACCAGATACCGTGCCCGCACCGTGCGCTCGCCCTCGGGTCCGGCGAGCACGGCGGCGACGCCGTCCTCGTCCTGGGTGAACCCGACGAGCCGGACTCCGCGCTCAACTCGCGTGCCCAGCGATTCCAGGTGCTGTCGCAGGATCCGCTCGGTCTCGTATTGGGGGAGTCCGAGGAACCCGAACGGAATCTCGGAGGGCAGCGCCAGATCCATGCGATCGGCCTCGGCGCCGTTGATGTACACGATCTGGCCGCGCAACAGGACCGCGGCGTCGAGGACCTCGCGCAGGATGCCCATCGCCTCGAACAGTTCCAGCGTGCGGGGCTGGACGCCGACCGCTTTCGCGTACTGCGGCGGATCGGATTGCGCGTCGATGATCCGGCACCGGACGCCACGCCGGACCACCTCGACGGCGGCGGCCGAGCCCACCGGACCTGCGCCGACGATCAGAACATCGGTATCGAACATGCGACATCACCTCACGCTGGAAGCCCCCGCCTCATGTTGTTCGCTGATCGTACGCCTGGCACCGGCCCGCGGAATCCCACGAATCGACGGATCGCCGGGAATCGAGCCATCGCGGCCGACAGAACCGTCCGCCGCGGCCACAAGCTCCGCGACTCACGCGGTACCTCGAACTGTGTGATCCGCAGGTTGCCGGTGCTCGGGCGCGGCGATGCGTAACGCAGGGGGAGCCGGATGCGACCGCAATGGTGGGAGCAGGGCTATCGAGGACAGGACGGCGGCGCGTGACAGTCGGTCGGATGAGGCGTACAGCCGTGGTGGCAGGGGCCGTGGGCGCTCTGGGGCTCCTCGGCTACGGCGGGCTTGCGGCTGTTCAGCCGACCGTCGTCTCCAGGGACAAGATCAGCGTCGCCGAGGGACTGGGCTACACCGAGGTTGCCGGCGGTGATGGGTTCGCCGACGGCGACGCTGTTCGGTTGGTCGCGGGTCCGGGAGACCACGGCAATGGCGGCAACAACGGGAATTCGGACCCGGGCAGCGGTAACGGTAACCAGGGAAATGGTGGCGGTAACCAGGGCAACAACGGGAATCAGAACCCCGGCAGCGGTAACGGCAATCAGGGAAATGGTGGCGGTAACCAGGGCAACAACGGGAATCAGAACCCCGGCAGCGGTAACGGCAACCAAGGAAACGGTGGCGGAAACCAGGGCAGCAACCCGAACCCCGGCAATGCACCCGAACCGCAGGCGCCTGTCCCGAAATCAGCTCCCGAAGCCCCGGCGCCCCGTACAACCCCCGAGTCCGAGAGTGCCCAGCCCGACACCGCCGAACGCGGTGGTGCACCGGGCAGCGACTCGCCGGGCGGTGGCGGTGCCGCACCGCCGACCGGATCAGCTCCCAATGGCGCCGGAGAGTCACCCCGGTCACCGGCCCCCGCCGGAGCAGGGGATCCACCCGCCGTGCCCACACCCGGCGGCGGTGCGGCGGTTCCCACCCACGAGGTCCGACCCACCAGCGACACAGGGATCCTCCCCGAGCCGAATCTTCTCTCGGTGATCGGTGGCCTCATCGCTTTGGGGCTCGCCGGCGGCGGATCGGCCGTGGTCAGTTTCCAAGGCGCCGCCCAGGCTCAGGCACGTATCGCGGCCGCCCGAGCCGAGTTCTTCGGACCGCGAGCGTGATCGTGGGCATCGCCTTCGGCCCGCTTCATCGGCTGACTCGGTCGCGAGCGGCGGCTGATCTGGACTGAGAGACGTTGCCGCCGTACCGGATCCGATGCGGACCGCTGCGGTTACTCGAGTTCGCCGATGTTGCCGATCACCCGGTTCAGTTGGACCCTGCCCTCGGACAGGTTGTAGGTGACACACGCGATGGCGAGTTTTCCGGCCTGGATCTTCTCGGCGATCGTGCTCGACCGTTGCGTCAGCAACAGGCCGGTCTCCTCCACGTGCCGTGCTTCGAGTTCGTCGACGGAGCTCAGTCCTTCGCGGCGGCCCAGCAGGATCGACGGGGTAACCCGTTCGACGACGCTTCGAATGAATCCGCCGGGCACGGCGCCGGAATCGAGGGCGTCGATCGTGGCGCGGACCGCACCACAGCTGTCGTGCCCCAGGACGACGATCAATGGCACATCCAGGACCGCGACACCGTATTCGATCGATCCGAGCACGGAGCCGTCGACGACGTGGCCGGCTGTGCGCACGACGAACATGTCGCCGAGGCCGCGGTCGAAGATGATCTCGGCGGCGACTCGGGAGTCGCCGCACCCGAACAGGATCGCGGACGGATGCTGCCCGGTGGTGAGTTCGGTTCGGTTCGCTGCGCCTTGGTTGGGATGCTGCAGTCGTCCTTCGACGAAGCGATCGTTTCCCTCGCGGAGGGTCTTCCAGGCGGCAACAGGACTCGTATGCGGCATATGTCCAGTTCTAACATGCGCTTGGATCGCGACCCGCGGGGTGGTCGGCTCCTTGGCTGTCGGTCGCGGACCGCTCACCCGGCGGACCCCGGTTCGCGACCGAGTAGAGGACGGATCGACGAACGCGCTCCACCGCACCCCGGCAAGGCCATTGCGAGCGGCCGACCCGACCCCGCAGCGACGTATGCTGGTCGCGATCGGCGCCCAGGGCACCTTCGAGTACTTTCCGCCTCGAACCGGCTACGTGCCCACTGACAAGCGAGAAGGTCGTGTCGAAAAGCCCGAATGTGCGGTGGTTCTGGTCCGTCCTCACGCTCGTGACGTGTGGAGCGCTCTTGTGGGGGTGTGCCGCCTCCGTTGTCATGCCGAAACTGGACAAGGATCTGTCCGCCGAAGAGGCGCGACGGGTCATGGAACGGCGGAGTGTCTGGATACCCGACTCGTTCGAGTTGGTCAGTATGCGGCGATTCGGGTGCCCGCCGTTGGCGGGTATGTGCGGCTACGCAGGCAGCTATGTCGCACCAGCGGAACACTTTCCTGACTATCGGGCGATGTACACCGATTCGACGTATACCCAACCGCTGCAGAAGATTACCTGCGCCGAGCTGACCAAGCGGCTGGGATTCGAGCCGACGACCGAACGCACAGACTGGAACTTCGATTGCGCGAACGCGATCGAATTGTTCGCCAGCTCGCCCTATGGCGACATCCGAGCCGACTACCCCCAGGTGACGATCGTTCGGGACTCTCGGTTCGCCACAATCCACTTCTATTCACGTCCGAGCTGACGTGACCGGGGCTCTGACCAGCTCGCCGATCAGATCGCGGGCTGGGCGCCGTCGTCGGTGCGGCCGCGGCGGCTTCCGGTGTAGGCGTTTTCGCGCAGCCAGTTCACCACTCGAGGCATCAATGTGACGTCGGCGGGATGGTTGAGGATCGGATCGAAGAAGTCGGTGCGGTATTCGCCCGGCTCGGCTCGCCGTAGGTCGAGTTCGCCGACGGTTTCGGGTGGGCGGCCGATGCCATCGGCGGTGATCGAGAACCGGATCACCCGGTCGTCGAGGTGATCGTCGAGGGCACGCAGGGACGCGGTATTCGGCAGGTCGTCGGTGTCGAGCGGTTCGGCGAAAAGCCAGACCGGTGGGGCGTCGGCGAATCGGTAGGGCAGCAGCGTGCCGAAACGGGCCGATGCCCAGGTACGAGCGGGGGTGATGACGAACCGGCCCATCGCACTGCGCCCGGTGGTCGCCAGCGCGAAGTCCCAGGGCCGTTCGTCGCGATCGAGTACCCGGAAAGCCAGCCCGAGTACGTCGGGCACGCCGCCGGGGCTGCCGATGCCTTTCGACTGCCGGGCGATGACCGCTCGGTCGCCGGGTCCGAACCAGGGCTCGTAGGCGCTGGTGGCACGGAATCGGCCCGCGAGGCGGACGCCGCGCGGGTGGAACACCCGTGCATGCCGCAACCGGGCCCCGGTCTGAAAGGTGGTGCGGACAACGGTGTTCGGCAGTTCGGCGACACGGTGCATATCGATCATCAGCGCTGGTCTCCTGTCACGGTGGTGGTCGTCGCCCGGGGCGCCGGCAGGCAGCCGCGGGCGATGATGCTCAGTCAGCCGTCCGCGTTGACGGCGTGGTCCATAGGGTGCGCCTACCCCCGGCGACGGAGCCCAATCGCTGTTCGGCGATCGGAAGTCGCCGATCCGCAGAGAAGAGTGTCGTTACCGCCGCGCTTGTTTCGAGCTCCAGCCTCGAACGTCAGCGATAGCTCAGGTATCGCCGGCCGCCACAATCGGGGCACCGGTGGAAACGAAATTCATTGCGGTGAAATCGAAACTGCTGGCATGGTCGACTTCTTAACATCGGCGATCCAGTCTGCTTGAATAGATATATGTGCAGATGGATGGCGTACGCGGGGGAGCCGATTCTCGCGGAAGAATTGTTGTTCACGCCGCGGCACTCGTTGATCGACCAGAGTTTGCATTCCCGACTCGGAGCCACGACGACCAATGGTGACGGTTTCGGCATCGGCTGGTATGGGGAGGGTGCAGAACCCGCGGTGTTCAAGAGCATCGAACCGGCGTGGAACGACCGAAATCTGCGTGAGGTCTCCGGTCAGATCCGCACGCCGTTGTTGTTCGCCCATATCCGCGCGTCGACCGGGACGCCGGTACAGCGCAGCAACTGCCATCCGTTTCGGCACGGTCGGTGGCTGTGGATGCACAACGGAGCACTGCGTGGCTTTCGCGAGGTCCGGCGCGACCTGGTCACCGCGATCGACCCGGCATTGTTTCCCGACCTCGAAGGATCGACGGATTCGGAAACCCTGTTCTATCTGGCGTTGACCTTCGGTCTCACCGAAGATCCACTCGGCGCGGTCGCCCGCGCGGTCGGATTCGTCGAAGACGTAGGCCGCGCGCACCAGGTGGAGAATCCGGTCCAGATGACGGTAGCGACGACCGATGGACAGTCGCTGTGGGTTTTCCGCTACTCCAGTGAACGTCAGTCGAGATCGCTGTTCTTCTCGACGAGGATCGCTCAGCTGCGCGCGCTGTACCCCGAGGTGGAAGTGCTGCACCGCCTCGGCGACCACACCCGTTTCGTGGTTTCCGAACCGTTGCGCGACCTTCCCGGCGCGTGGAGCGAAGTTCCCGAATCGTGTGCCGGAATCGTGCGGGCCGGGGCGGATGAACTCCTGGGGTTCGAGCCCGTTTCACCGGTCTGAGTCGGCGGATCGAGATCCGTGAAACCTCGCTAGATCGTAGCCATCGCCTTGGCGCTGTGCGGGTCCTCGCCGGTGACCTCGATCGGGTAGGCGCCGACAGTTTGCGCAGCGGCCTTCTCGACGAGCAGCGGAACGAAATCGCGGACACGGGCGTCGGCGAAGCGCTCGTGAATACGGCGAACCAGGAGCTCTATCCCCGCCGGTGGCTCTGCCGGAAAACGGGCGATCAAGCGTTCGATCACCTGATCGATCTGTACAGCTTCATTGTCGTCGCGCATCATCCACCCGCCTGCTCGCTCATAACTCGCTGGTCGTTGTCATCTGCTCCGCTGGGAATTGCCGATGTCGCACCCTTCGACGGTCAGTCGTGCGAGCACAGCGAAGACGTTCGCCGGGCCGCCTTCCCGTAGTGCACTGCGTTGCCGGACGGCACCGTTACCGCTGGTGAGCACTGCCGCCAGCGCGTCGCGGGTGAATTCGTAGTCACCGGATTCCTCCAGGGCGGAACGGACATGGCAGAGCAATTGGGCCAGGGCGTGGCGGCTATCCCGCCGACCCGCGATGGTCGTGGGGAATCGAGTGCTGGAGAGCCCGTTGCGGGCGGCGTAGCGGCATGCTGAGCGCAGGTGCGTCCGGGTGATCGGATCGGCGAGGTGCCCACGGCCGATGGCGGCGACCGAGGTGATGACCAGGGCCCGCACCAGACTCGCCAACAGTGTCGTTTCCACGACGGTCGCGGGCACGTCGCTGATCCGGATCTCGATCGTCGGCAGGTGAGCCGACAATCGCACATCCCAATAGACCATCGCCGGGTCGAGAATCTGTCCGTCTTCGGCGAGTCCCGCGACGATGTCGTCGTAGTGCGCTGCCGAGCGGAAATACGGTGGTGGGCCCGAACTGGGCCACCGCGCCCACACCGTGTGGCGCCAACTGGCGTGCCCCGTATCGATGCCCTCGGCGATCGGGGAATTCGCTGTCAACGCCAACAGTGCGGGCAGCCAACGACGCAGGTGATTGCTGACCTGCACCGCGAGGTCGCGCTCGGGGACACAGACATGGACATGGCAACCGCAGGTCACCTGGTCGGCCAGTGTCTTGAAGTGTTCGGCTATGCGCTGGTATCTCGGCGTGTCGGTGATGGAACCTGCGGGCGGCCCCCAGATCGGTACCCCCACCGCCAGCGGAAGCGAGCCCGAGCGAGCCGCGGCGTCAACGATGGTGACTCTGGCTCGTCGAACCTCGCGGTGCACCGCCTCGATGCTCGCGCAGACGGGGGTGCAGGTTTCGATCTGGCACTGCGAGAGTTCCAGCTGCAATGCGCTGTCGGTTCCGGCTGCCGCGACGGTGGTGTTGGTCAGGCAAGGGCGCCCGGTGGCGGGGTCGATCAGCACGAACTCTTCCTCGACGCCGACGGTGAACGCATGCAGATCGTTGCGGTGTGACCGATCGCGTCGGTCGATCGACAGGGACGCCATCGTTCCTCCTGGTCGGCGTCGCGCCCACCGGTAGACGAGCTATCGGGGAGAGATCCGACGAGGACTCAGCGTTCGGGTCGCCAGGTGGAGACAGCCCAGATGATCACGACGCTCAGCGCGATGATCACGATGGACCATGCCGGGTAGTACGGCAGGGACATGAAGTTCGCGACGATGACCAGTGCGGCGATTCCCATCGCGCCGTACCGGCCCCACGTCGATCCGATCGCGAGGCCGACGCCACAGATCAAAGCGAGGGCGCCCAGCACGACATGAATCCAGCCCCACGTCGTGGTGTCGAACTCGTAGACGTATTCGATTCCGGCGACATACAACTTGTCGTCCGCGATCGCGGAGATGCCCTGCAGAATGGAGACCGCCGCCAAAATGACAAGCATGAACGCGGCGGCGATGGATATCCCCTCGGCGACCGCCTCGCGCTGGAAGGGCTCTTCTTCTGGGACGTTGTATACCGGTGACGGGTTGCCGGTCATGATCGACTCCTCGGTGATACTGAGGACCGCCCACCCGACGCCGTTGAATGGAAGCAGGTCCTGTCGGAAACTTCTACTTTTCGAATCGTCTGTCCGTGGACCACGCGTGGTGGCTATCATCGCGGTGAGGGGGGCTATTGGTGCGCGACTGTTCTGCTCGGTGTCGCGGTGCATCATCGAGGATCGCATGCCCAGCGAAATTGTCTGCGGGAGTGCAGTATCCGCATTCCGTGGGTTGCTCAGAGTTTACCGGAGCGGATTCCTCTTAACAAGATGCGGCTCGACGAGATGCGGCAATCGGCATTCACTCGCAATAATTGCGGTCGCGGGTCAGGCGCGGGGAGCAAGCACTTCGTCCGGTCGCTGTCGAACCATGCCAGCAGGGGCCGAACGGACGTCAGACCGCACCCGCCGGCTTGGGTACCTTGACGATGAACAGGCTGATCAGCAGGGCCGCTGCCGTGAAGATCACGGCTGCGATCACCGCGCTGGCCATGCCGTGCGCGAGGATGTCCTTGGTTCCGGTGTTCTCCTGGGCCCGCTCGGCGCGGGACGACTGATAGATAGTGGTCAGAATGGCCACGCCCAATGAAAGTCCGAGCTGCTGGGTCGCTTGGAGCAGCCCGGACGCGGCGCCCATGTCGCGAGGCTCGAGTCCACCGAGCACGGTCATGTTCAATGTGACGAAGGCCAGGCTCAGACCGGCGCCGAGCAGGATGAAGGGGCCGAGAACGCCGGTGACGTAGTTGGTCGACGCATGGGTGGTGGTCAGCCAGATCGCCTCCAGCATCATCAGAACCACCCCGGTGAGCAATACCTGTTTGCGGCCGAATCGGGCGATCAGTCTCGGCGCCGACTTCGCCATGGCGAACTGGACCGAAGCCAGGGGGAGGAAGGCGATTCCGGCGATCAGCGGGCTGAAACCGAGTGCTTCCTGAATGTAGAGCGAGAGCAGGATGTAGGTGCCCGCCATGGCGGCCATCAGCAGGATGAATGTGAGGTAGGCGCCGGCCCGAACCGGATCGGCGAGCAGGCGCAACGGCATGATCGGGTGATCGGCGCGCCGTTCGACGCAGACGAACGCCGCGATGAGCACGATGCCGACAACGGTCGGTATCACGGTGGCCGGCGCGGCCCAGCCCTCGGACCCGCGAGTCAGCCCGTAGACGACGCCGACCATGCCGAGCGTGGACAAGATCGCCCCGAGGAGATCGAATGTGCCTGTGTGGCGCTCTGTTTCGGTCAGGTAGCGCAGCGCGAGAACGATGGTGAGCACGCCGATCGGCACATTGATGAAGAACACCAGACGCCAACTCAGGGTGGTGAGGATGCCGCCGAGGATCAGGCCTAGCGTGATACCGAATCCGGTGACCATGGAGAACACCCCGAGCGCACGCGTGCGCTCGGGCCCATCGGCGAACGTGGCGGCGATCATCGACAGGGCGGCGGGGCTCGCGAAGGCGAAGCCGACGCCTTGCAGCGCACGCGCGGCGATCAGCAAGCTCTCGTCGGGTGCGACGCCGCCGAGAATCGAGGCGGCGACGACAAGGCCGAGTCCCCAGATGAACATCCGGCGCCTGCCGAGAAGGTCGCCGGCCCGGCCGCCCAGAAGCAGCAGGCCACCGTAGGCCAGTGAGTAAGCACTGAACACCCAGGCGAGTGCCGGTCCGGACATGTCGAGTCCGGACCGGATTTCGGGCAGGGCGATATTGACGACATTGCTGTCGACCGCGACCATGAGCTGGCAGGTCACGATAATGCCCAACACGAACGACAGGCGGCGGTTGCGCCTGCCCGCGGTCTGCGTGGTCTCGTCGTGAGCTCGGGTGGCGGGCTGGGTATCTCGGCTGGTCATCGACATCCGTTCGAAGAATTCGGGGGAGAGGTCGAGCTGCTGCGCGGCACTGCGCGTCTGCTCTACGCTTGTAGGCTGAGATCAGCATAGGCACGGCCGCCTATTTCGTCTACAGATGTTGAGCGAGGTTGCGATGACAGGGCAGGAACTCGACGCGGCGACCGCGCCCGTCAGCCGGGCCGAGCGGCGCAGTCAGACCCGGCAGGTGATCCTGGACGCGGCGCGCGAGCTCTTCGCCGAGCGTGGTTACCTCGAGACCACGATTCGGGCCGTCGCGCAGCGCGCCGACGTCGATCCGGCGCTGGTGATGCAGCATTTCGGCGCCAAGAACGCGCTGTTCGATGCGGTCTCGGGCATTCCGATCACCCTCGACGACGCGTTGGAAGGCCCGCCGGAGGAACTCGGTGAACGCCTGCTTCGGCACGCCTTGGCGGATGTGGACCGCAAGGACGACCGAACGATGCCGGTACTGAGGTCGATGCTCACCCATCCGGAGGCGGCCCACGCCGTGCGCTGCGCGATCGTGAATCCGGAGACGAGTCCGTGGACGCGCGTGCTGGTCGGCCCGGATGCTGAACGGCGGTCCGCGCTGATCGGCACGCTGGTGCTCGGCGTGCTGGTCGCGCGTTACATGGTGCACATTCCCGGGGTGTCCGATGCACCGGCGGAGCGGTTGGTCGAGTTGGTCGGACCGTGCCTGCGCCCACTGGTGATGGACGGTGTGCCGCCGGAGCCGAAAGAGCCGTGCACGGCATTGGCGGCGCTGGCCGAAGCGGATGCCGCGCGCCGGGCCGCTGCTGAACGGGTCGACGAATGCGCCAGGATCGCGCTTGCCGCAGGCGCGTCCTACGGTGATGTGGGCCGGCTGGTCGGGATCAGTCGACAGGCGGCCCGCAAACGGTGGCCGACCGCCCCGGCCGTTGACAACTAAAGTTGTCACCTAGGCACGACTTCGGCGAGGTAGGTTCAGTCCTCCCTGTATGACAACTTGAGTTGTCATGATGGCTGTCCTGGAGGCACTCTGTGCTGGTTGCTCTCCGATGGTGTATCCGAGTCTCACGCACATTGCCGGCCGCCAGGCCCGACTTCTCGGCGTTGTCAGCCCAAACCGTGTTGTGTGCGTGGCGATCCGAAGTGGAGACGACTCGAGACTTGCTCTCTATGGTGGATCGATGGTGTCGGTAAAACAGATCCAGGTCACCTTCGACTGCGCGGAGCCTGAGCGTGTTGCTCGTTTCTGGTCCGAGGTGCTGGGGTACGAGCACAGGGGCTCGGCATGCGTCGATCCCTCAGGTGTGGGCCCGCGCCTGTATTTCCAGCGCGTGCCCGAGGGGAAGGTCGTGAAGAACAGACTTCACATCGACGTGCGGGTCGGCACCGGGCTCGTGGGTGAGGAGCGCGTCGCCGCACTCGAAGCCGAATGCGCACGGCTGATCCCGCTCGGCGCGGTACGCCTGCGACTACTGCGTGCCGATGGCGTCAATGAATCGTGTCTGGTGATGCAGGACGTCGAGGGCAACGAGTTCTGTCTCGACTGAGTAGCTGAGACCGCCGCTCCCGGCGACTGACGCCTCTCTTCGAACGTCCGCACCGTAGAGCTATGAACGGCAAACGATGGTATCGATGGCAGGACGTCGACTCCCGCGTCAGGCTGGGGTCACAGGTAGGGAGAGCCATGACCGCGATAGCCAGGTTCGGTGCGATCGCCCTCGACAGCCGGGACGCCCGACACCTCGCCCAGTTCTACCGGGCGTTGCTGGATTTCGAAATCCGTTACGAGTCCGACGATTTGGTGGTGCTGCGCGGATCGGGGGTGACGCTGACGATCGAACGAGTGGCGGACCACATACCGCCGGAGTGGCCCGGCAATCGGGTGCCCAAGCAGATGCACCTGGATCTGTTCGTGACTGATCTCGATGTCTCCGAGGCTGCGGCGATCGGCTGCGGTGCGGTAAAGGCACAGTTCCAGCCCGCACCGGATCGCTGGCGCGTTCTGCTCGACCCGGCGGGACATCCTTTCTGCCTCACGATGGCGCCCAATCCTGACTAGGCCCATCAGCTTGTCCCGCCCTCGCGTGTTCTCACTGATCGGGCCGGGTATCAGTCGGTGCGGAGTCGGGCGTGCAGGTGCATGTCGTGGCGGCCGTCGCTGTGGCGGCCGGCGCCACGCAGCGTGCCCTCGAAGGGGAATCCGCATTTGGCTGCGACCCGGCACGATGGCAGATTGTGGACCGAGTGGGTGAGCTCGATCCGGTCGAATCCGACGTCGTGAAAAGCCCAACGGGTCAGCATGTTTGCGGCGCGAGGCGCGATGTGGTGCCCGCGCCGGGCGGGCAGGGTCCAGTAGGCGAGTTCGGTGACGCCCTCGGTGAGGTCCGACTGCCGCAATCCGATGCGTCCGGCGACCTCTCCGTTGCTGGTGACGGCCCATTGACCGTTGGCGCTGGACCAGGCCGAGCGCCATTGGCGAATCCACTGGCGAACCTGCTCGATGGACTCGGCCGTCCGAACATGCCACTGCCGGATCGCGGGGTCTTGGAATGCCGCGTAGACGGTGGGCGCATCGGCGACGGTCCAAGGCCGCAGCGTCAGCCCATCGGCCGCGGTGAGCGTGGGCTGATCGGTGGCGAACGCAGCGGGATCGACCACTGCCGACATCAACTCGGGCATTCCAGCATTGTCCCCGTCGAGTCCGGCGAAGATGGACAGTTGGAACCAGCCAGGCTGAATCAGTTCTGCCGGTGTAACAATGGCGGCCTCGATGTCGCGAATCCGACTTCGGAACTTCTGTATGACACGAGGCCGACGCCGTGCGGCGGAACAGCCCAGCGACCTGTCCTCTGTCGCGCCTTCCGCGAACCATCAGTTTGCTCGGCGGGTGTAGCAGTCAGCGGCTGGCAAGTTCCGAGCGGCCAGGTGGGTTGAGCGTGAGTGTTCCACTGTCGGTGTCGAGTTCGGCGAAAGTACCGAGAGGTATCGCGTGCGGATCTGGTCCGTGACCGAATTCCAGGCCTCCGAGGATCGGTTTGCCGAGGGGGACAAGGCGGTCGCGCAGGACGTCGATGAGGTTCCAGCCGCGGTCGGTGTAATCCTCGAACCCGTGGAACCTTCCCAGGGCGAACGCTCGGATACCGTCGAAGGCTCCGGATCGGATCAGCTGGGTGAGTTGGCGGTCGATCTGTCCGAGCCCGATTTGGCGTTGGGCTTCGATGAGGACTATGGAGTCGGTGAGGTCGGGCAGGCCTGCACCGACCATGCCTGCCATGGCGGCCAGCGAACCTCCCATCACGAATCCCTGTGCGCGCCCGGCTGATTCGACCGCGACCGACATCAGTTTCGAGTTGCGCTCGAGCACGTATGGTCGCGGGCTGGTCAATAGATGGTGAACGGTTTCGGTCGACCGGCGGCCTGCGAGGCAGCCATGGACGCCTGGGACGCGGCAGTTCTGCCAGATCGCCAGATGTAGGTAGGTGATGTCGCTGAATCCGACAAGGGGTTTCGGGTCGGTGCGGATAGCGTCGTAGTCGAGTCCGTCGAGGAGACGGTAGGCGCCTGCCCCGCCTCGCGTTGTGATGATCGCTCGAACATCGGGATCGGTGTAGGCGGCGTTGAGGTCTGCGAGTCGGTCGGCGTCTCGCCCTGCCATATAACCGTGCTGGTCCAACGCGTGGTCTCCGACTTCGACCCGAAGACCTCGATCCTGCAGGATCTGGGTCAGTTGCAGGATCGAGGAAGCTTCGTCGGGGAAACTGGCCGGTGAGACCAGGCGAACGGTGTCACCCGAACGAAGACGCGGCCACGACCGTACGGCGAGTTCGTGCGATCGGCTCATAGGTCAGCGACTGTAGCGCCGCGGTGCGTTCCTTCCGGTCAGAAACGCTCGAGGCCGTAGAGTTCGGTTCCGGACGAATCGAAAACGGAGGCGTGCTCGGCATCTGTGAACTCGACGCGGTATTTCGCTCGATTGGGGCTCTGCGTCACTATCAGCGTGTACCGGCCGTCCGCATCGGGTTTGCTGGAGATCGAGCATGTCATCGGTCCGCCGATGTCGAGCGGTTCGCCGTTGTTGTAGAAGAATCCGTCGCACCGGCCACCATCGGAACCGAAGGTTTTTGTTCCGGTGCCGTCGGATGCTGTCCACGTGCCTGCCATGGCCTCTGCGCCACCACCCGGCTGTGGACCGGAGGTCGGATCGCTCATCAACCGGTCGGCGGAGAAGCCGAGCAGCGCAACCGCACCGACGACGACGAACGTCGTGAGGACCGGGTGGCGCTTGGCCTGATGCACGATCTTGCTCTTCACAGTGACCGGGCCGGTGGCGCTGATATCGCCCATCACACCGGCGAAAGTGCCGGAGTTGTTGTACCGCGACCCGGAACCGGCCGGGGCAGGTGGCGGAGTCGGCGGTGCGGTCAGCCGGTCGAGTTCGGCACTGAAGCCGCTGTCGCCGGCCACCGCGACCGAAAGGGACCGTTCGGCGGCGACCTGCGTGGCCGAGGACACCGCACCACGGGTCGCGCGGGCCTCGTTCAGCAACTGCTGGACGGCCGGGTCGCCACCGAGTTTGGCAACCACCGCGTTGCGTACTCGATTCACCGCGAGGTCCAGCGCTTCGTCGGTGAGTCCATTGATGGGTTTCCCGACCCGGTTGGCCTTGCCGACCGCCCAGGCGATCAACATGGCGACGGCAATTTCCACGGTCATTGCGTATTCACCTTTCCCGAAATACGGATCCGGCCGCGGTGGTCCGCGGCCGGCGGGTTCAGCCCCATGTTCCGGAGTCCCAGTCGACGGCGTCGTCGATCGACTCCGCGCCGTTGCGGCCTGCCTTGCCGCCGGTGTCCTTGCTGAATCCGAAGGTGCCGCAGTAGGAATCCACTTCTCTACGCACACCGATGGTGTTGGCGGTGGACAGAGTCTGCAGATCATGGTCGGCCAGAAGGTCGTCGAGGGTGTCGTTCTGGTCCTCGTAGCTCATCGCGGCGAACTCCGAACAGGTCACATCCTTGGGGTCCTGCCCGCACGAGACGAGTGTCAGAGCCAAGAGGATGCCTGCGGTCACCGGAAGAATGCGTCGGAATGTCATGTGTGGTCCGCTCCCTGTCAACGATTGAGGCCGGCGAAGAGGACGAGCCCACCGACGATGGGGAGCGCGTAGAACCAATCCGTCATGAAATAGCTGCCACGCGAGAATGCGATATATCCGCCGTACCCGACCGATAGCAGACCCAGGGCGATCAGCACGATCGCGCCGGAACCGTAGAAATTGAATCCGGCTACACAGAGCATGATTCCGAAAACCGCTACGAACAATGCGTTGACAAATCGCATTCGATATCCTCTTATCCGTTTTCCGATGGGCGGAGGTGCGCCGATTCGAGCGCACCCCGCCCGGCGCCCGAATCGGCGGGCCTTCTCATGACGACGCCTTGGGCGTTGCCGAATCGAGGATGCACGGCCGCGGCGGTGTTCCGGCGCGTGGCGTGGAAACGCTGAAAAACGCTGAACGCCACTGGAAAAGGAGAGGTCGGCCTCAGGCGAACAGGGTGGGGTTTCCCCAGGCCAGAGCCGGTAGTTTGCTGGGGCGCCCGACAGCGGCACCCAAGCCTGCCAGCATCGGATTGGCGACCGTGTCAGGCCGATAGGCGACCAGGCGCAGCCGCAGGACATCGCTCACGTCGTAGCGAATCCGCGCCGGTTCACCATGGGCCACCTCGACCTGTTTCTGCGCCTCGCCGTCGAGGAAGACCTGGAAGTAGCCGATCTGCCGCGCGTCCACGGCGTCGTCGAGGACGCCGACCACGGTTTCGAACTCCCGAAACGACCGGCGCAGGTTGTACTCGATCGGGCTGCGTGGGTCGCCACAGAAGTTCGCGCAGCGGTGAACAATGCTGTTGCCGTAGTGGATTCCGTTGAGATCGGCTCCGGTGATCTGCAGATCCGGGCCTCGCGTGATCGGGTCGAAAGCGTCGGTCAGCAGCTGTGCCTTGCGTTTACGTGGTGCGTCGGCACCCTGCGGTTGAGTGCGGCGACTACCCCACTGCGGGCCGACCCACGTGCCGCGACGCGGGGCAGGGTGTTCGGTGACTCCGCTGAACGCCGCGAGCAGATCGTTGATGCCCTCGGTGGTGAATTCGCTGATCTCGTAGTGGGTGGTGGAATGGGCGGCCAGGAACACCGGGACCTCGTCGACCGAGCGGCCCGGGAGGATGACCGGCAGGATCCGTCGGGTTTCCCCGCGCAGATCTCTGGTGAGGCCGTTGCGGATGATCGCCGCCTCGAACTGCGCGCCTCGACCCTCGTCCGCGGCGGCAGTGCCGTCTGCGCGACGTTTGTAGGCGGGGGAGGCGATGACGAGGACGAAGTCCGCGTTGGTCAGTTGCTCGATGGCCCACAGCGACCAGTCGCGGCGCTCGTAGTCGTCCCAGGCGTCGAGCCGGACGTCGACGCCCGCCTCGCTGCGCAGGAAGGTGCTGAACTCGCGCACCAGTTCCTTGTGCTGGGGTGAGTCGTGCGAATAGGAGACGAACACCCGGGGAGCCACGCTGTCGGAAGCCGCCGGGGTGGTCGCGTGCTGCTCGGTACTCACTGGAGCGCGGTGGGCTGCTCAGCAGCCCGTGCCGGTGCCATCGTTGTCCTGTTCTTCATTTCTTCCCTTCTGATAGACGTCCCGAATACGTTCTGCCCGAGCGGAATACGATTCACAGACACCACGATCTCCACCCGTCCGAAACCGGTGACGGCCCAGAATGGTAGGCGACCGGGACCGTGTTCCGGGCCGCATCGCGACAGGAATTCACCACACCGGATCCGGCGCGGCGTGTAGCGCCCGCGCCAACCGGGATTCCGCCGGAACGGTCAGGTCCCAGGTGAGGGGCAGCGGGAGTATGCGGTGGTGTCGGTGGTCGATACCGAAGCGATCCAGCAATGTCGACCTGCCACTGTCGAATTCGTCGGTGCGCTCGGCTAGCACAATCGGCGCCTGTGTCGGATACAGCAGCGGGAACAGCAGCGTCAACTCCAGTCCCGCCGTGCGCATCACCACCGTGACATGGACGACTCCCTCGACATCGGCAGTTCTCGGTGTGGAGGCCGAGGTGCCGAGTGTGGTCGCGAGACTGGTGCAGTCGCGACCGACCGGCAGGATCTGAACTCGGGCGGGACGGACCTCGACCGTCCCCAGCGGGGTCGGCACCGAGACGAAGACCGACAGGAGGCCGTGGGGCAGCAGCACCTGGTGGTCTCTCGTGCGCTGATTCTGGTGCGTGACAATGGGAGTGACGTACCTTCCGAGCCAGGGGGTCAGGCGGAGGCAATCGGTGAAGGCTGCCAGGTCGTCGACCGAGGGATGCTCCGCGCCTTTGGCGTGCGAGTGCACGATTCCCTTGAGTTCGAGGTCGGGCTCGGTTTCTTCTATTCGGTTGAGTGCCCGCCGGAACGCGGGCGAGATGCGGAAGGTCGTCGCGGTCGAGATCGCGTCCGGGTCCGGAAGGAACGCCGTGATCAGGGGCAGCCCCAACGGGCCGAGCAGTCCGCCGCCACGTTCCGGCGGGTGGGCGGCGACGTGCCGGTCGATCGAGGTGAGGACGGAGTCGACGAGCGAGACGTGGCGAAACACCCCGCTCACGCGCCCCGGTGGACATCGCGCCGGGACCTGTTGCGGTCCACGGGTAGTCGATGTCGCGCCATCGCGGTCGCCGCGTCGAACGTCTCGGTGGTGACCTGCGAGAACTGGCGGTCTAGGAGTTCTTCTGTTCTGTCCACCAGCAGAATTCGCCCGTCGGTGTCCAGCACCAGACCGTACGGATGGGACGGAGCGGCACTCGCCCCCGCCGTGGTGTCGTCGAAGGGGATGTGTTCCAGGGATTTCGGTCGACTCATCGCATCGGACACGGTCGTCTCCTTCGGTAGACTGAGCCGTCATGCCAGCACGATCGAGGTGCGAGGCGCCTGGGGTTCTGGAAAGCTCTCGAAAACCCTGAGCGGTGCTGTGCGGTCCGAGCAGGAGGCTGACGATGGGCGGCAGGGAGAGAACGCCGGAGATGGAACGATTCGCCGGTGAGCTGAAAGCCGCCGCACTGCGAGCCGAGAAGACGCACGGTCGAGTGGAATGCTCGCGAATAGCCAAGCAGCTCAACGTTTCTACGAGCAGTGTGTACGCCTACCTGAAGGGAAACACGCTGCCGAGCACTGGGCGTCTCGACATACTGCTGGCGGCGCTGCACATCTCGGGGGCCGATGCCAAGCGGCTGACCGATCTGCGCGACACGCTCGAGATCGAGCGGTGCGGCGAGTCCGGCGATATCACGAGAACCGCCGATGACGGTCGCGAGCCCGAGCCCGAGCCCTCGGCACGGGTAGTGAACCAGCACACCCACCTGCCACGCGACATCGCGGTTCTGCACGGTCGCGAACGCGAACTCGACCAGGTGATCGCGATAGCGGGTGCCGGTAGCGCGGTCTGTGTGCTGTCGGGTCTCGCAGGTGTGGGCAAGACCGCCCTCGCGGTTCGCGCAGCCCGACGTTTGCTGCCCCGATTCCCCGACGGCTGCCTGTTTCTCGACCTGCACGGTTACGCCGCAGGGCCGGTCGTGGCAGCGGAAGTGGCCGCGGGAGCGCTGCTGCGCCAGCTGGGTCTCGCTCCTGAATCGGTTCCCGCTCAACCGGATTCGCGGATCTCGCTGCTGCGGGAGATGCTCGCCGCGGGGCAGTATCTCGTCCTGCTCGACAATGTCTTGGACGCGGCCCATGTAGCGCCGCTGCTGCCGGGAGCGGGCGCCTCCGCGATCCTGGTCACCAGCCGCGGCACGCTCAACGGACTCGACGAGGTGGACCGAGTGCCGATCGGACGGCTGGCGGACGCGGATTCGGTAGCGCTGCTCGATCGCCTCACGGGCGGGCTGCCCGCTGAGCGCACACCGACTCCTCAGCAGAGCGCCGCGATCGCACGGCAGTGCCACGGCCTGCCGGTGGCTGTGCGGATCGCCGCGGCGATCTTGCGCAGCGAGATGTGGCCGACATCCGCGGAAGGGGGCGCCGAGCCCCGGGTCGAACTGGAGATGCTGCACGACGGCGATCGCGATGTCGAGACTTTGTTCGAGTACTCCGTGGCTCGCCTGCCAGCGGATTCGGCGCGCGCGTTCACGGTGCTCGGCCTGCACCCGGGAACGAGTTTCGATCTCGGGAGCGGCGCGGCGCTGATGGGCGTGGAGCCCTCGGCGATGTGGCGGCACCTGCGCCTGCTGGTCGAGGTGAGTCTGCTCGAACCCGACGCGCGCGGGCGATACCGATTCCACGATCTGTTGCGCGACTTCGCGCGTCGTCGCGCCGCCGCGTACTTCGACGATGTCACCACGCGGGCAGCCGTCACTCGCCTCGTCGACCGGTACACCGTGTTCGCCGATGGCATGGACCGGATCCTGACCCCGTCTCGGCACCGCGCGCAGATGGCGCCCAGCTCGCCCTGCGTCGACGCGACGGTGTCGACCTACCCCGAGGCCATGCAGGCGATGACCGCCGAACGCGACAACGTGGCCGCCGTGGCACGTGCCGCGACCCGGCACGGGCTCGACGAGCAGTGCTGGCAGCTCGCCTTCGCGGTGCGTGGGTTCGCGTTCATCACCAAGGACATCGAGTTGTGGACCGAGACCCATCGGCTGGCCGTGGCCGCTGCGGTCCGGGCCGGCAATCACTACGCGGAAGCTGTGACCTGCAACAATCTCGGTCTCGCCGCGATGACCGCCGGTGACGACGTGGCCGCCGCGGCGCTGTACGAGCGAGCCCGGCTGCTGTTCGTGCGTCTCGGTGATCGGCACGGCGAACACACCGCTGTGGCCCACCAGGCCTGGGTGCACGTGCGCAGGCGGGATTTCGCGGAGGCGCTGGAGCTCAGCCTCCGCGCACTCGCGTTCGTCGACGTGCACGGCACTCCGCGCAACAGGGCCATCCTGTTGCGTGATACCGCCCTCATAGAGGTGAACCTCGGCCGATTTCTCGACGCCGTGCCGAGGCTGCTGAACGCGTCGGAGATGTTCCGGACGTTCAACCTGTTCGTCGACGAGGCCATGACCTCGAATGTGCTCGGCGACGCCTATCTGGCGCTGGACGATCTCGCGGACGCGTGGGAGGCCTTCGACCGCGCTGTCGCGCTCGGGCGCATGGCGGGCAGTGCCGTCGAGCAGGCTCGTGGCCACGACGGGCTCGGGAAGGTCGCGGTCGCCCGGGGTGAACCGGCGGTCGCGCGACAACACTGGCGCATCGCGATCGATCTGTGCACCCAGGTTCGTGACACTGCTCGGGTCGCGGAGATCGCGGCCCGGGCCGAGAAGCTCGAGTCTCGTTCAGCGGGGGCGACTCCTGTCGAAAGTCGGCTGGAAAACTCTGTAATCGCCTGAACAGCAGCACTATCCTGCTTCGGCCTCGTCGTCACTACGGTGAAATCCGTGAACATGGTCGCCACTCTCATCACGGCCGTGACGACCGTCGCGGTCGCCGGACTCGCCTACCTGCTCAACCAGCGCGGCCAGCTCGCGCAGGAACGCCGACAGGCGCGATTGCTCAGGATCAGCAGGCAGATTCGTGAGCTGTACGGTCCGCTGCACGTCATGGTCGACATCAACGAGCGCATCTGGGAGAAGCTGCGTGAATCGCAGTTGCCCGCCGCGTCCCACCGCCGTCCCGACCTCGCCACCGACAACTGGCGTCGGTGGCGCGACCACGCGTTGATGCCGGTGAACCGGGCAATGCGTGATCTGATCATCGAACACGCCGATCTCGTACCGGATTACCAAGTTCCGGAACCGCTGCTGACGTTCTGTTCGCATGTCGCGTCCGTCGAAGTGCAACTGGCCGCCGAATCCGACGGCGTGCACGTTCGATCCCTGGTGCCGCACCCGGGTGCGACCTACGTGCGCTATGTGCGCGACACCTACGGACAACTCAAAACCGAACAACAGAAGCTGGTTCGCGCGGTGGATTGACCCGACCGACCGGAATTCAATTCCGAACGGTATCGATTCGGGCGGTCCGATTTCGCCGATCAGGTTGCGGCAGAACAAATAGTGACGTATTTATCTACCCGGTGAGTGTGCTGTCGGCAACGCTGCCGCGAACAGCGCCACCACTGTCATGAATCTGGACTGGAGCATGTCGTGAGTTTCATCAAAGCGAGGCGATCGCGATGGCTGGCCGCCACGACTGTGTCGGCCTTGGCAGTCGCAGCTCTGGCGAATGCCGAAGGCGCGTTGTCGTTTCTGGAGCGGCTCACCTCGGCGACCTCGGCATCGCCGGACCCGACGTCGACGGACGATCGCGCGCTGCCCACCGCCGCGCCGGCGCCCACCACGTCCGTCACTTCCACGTCGAAAGTCGTGTCCCCGACGGTTGCGCCCTCCGCCGGGTGGTACGAGCTGACCTCGTACCGATCCGTTACCTGGAACAACGGATTCGACCCGGTCGATCCGGTTCGGATCGGTTCGGCGAGCTTCCCGAGCAGCATTGTCGGGTATTACCCGTCCACGACGTCGGACCCGATGAACCGCGCGATATGGACGGTGGGCGGCAAGTGCGATCGCTTCTCGGTCTGGATCGGCAAGGACGCCGATTCCGCTTCGTCCGACGGTGTGGGCCGTTTCGTTGTGCAGACCGATGATCGAGAGGCCTTCGCGGGCGAGATGTCGATGGCGGACGCCGCCCGCGAGGTCGACCTCGACATCTCCGGTGTCGTCCGGCTGACGTTGCTCGACACGAGGCGATCCCAGGATGCCAAGAATGCGTGGGGAAAGCCCCGGGTGCACTGCACTGAGCCACCCGGTCGCAAGCGCTGAGCAGGCGTCGGCGAGTAATTCGTTTCGTCAAAGTTACTACTTCAGCAAACTATCGGCTGAGTGTGGATTTCCCGCACTCCGTACATCGGAAGAGAAAATGACTCCACGGATCGGAACAGTCGAAAAGGATCGCGCTCTGGCGCTTCTCAACGAGCATCAGGCGGCCGGTCGCATCGATCTCCGGGAATTCGATCTGCGGGCTCAACAGATCACCTCCGCGGTCACCCAAGCGGATCTGGACGCCATCTTCGCGGACCTGCCGTCGCCCGCGGACGACCGACGCAACCCGTGGCTGGTCGCCACCGTCGCGTTGGGGATCACGTGTGTCCTGCTGATCGGCGCGGTGGTGGTACTGGCCACGCAGCGCTCGTCCGCCACGACGAGCGAAGTAGCGGCGCCTGTTTCCACGACCACGTCGCGGGCGAGTGTCGTTGCCGCCGCTCCGACCTCGTCTCGATCTGCTACGGCCACTTCGACTTCGACGACGACCTCGAGTTCCACTTCGGGCGCCCTGTCGGATGTGAGCACCGATGCGGTGCAGTACGTGATGGATTTCAAAGCACTGTCGGGAGGAAAGTACTCGGATCTCGATGTCGGGCCGAGCCAGGTGTCGGGGACCTCCTACAGTCGCTCTGTCCTGCTCGAGCCCTACCGCGAGCAGTTGGCGTTCGTCGAGTACGACCTGGGACGCAAGTTCACCCGGCTCGACGGAGTGCTGGGCATTCAGGACGATTCGACGCCCAGCGACATCGCTGTTCAGTTCCAGATCTACGCCGACGGAGCGCTGCTCACCGATGTGGTGGTGAAACTGGGTGCCACGGTGCCGGTCCATCTCGAATTCGACAAGCCGCTGCGCCTACGGCTTCAAGTGACCGATACGACCGGCGGTAACTGCGTCGGGGTCTTCGGAGATCTGCGCGCCACCCGATAGTCGTCGTCGGTAGTGCCAGCACTACCGGGTATCGGGGAGTCGGCAGGCTTCTCGTGGCAGGGCGTTCTCCCTAGTTTCATGGGATGCGGATGAAACTTGCGATGCTGGGGATGACGGTCTTGATAGCCACGTCGTGCGGCGTGGACACTTCGCCCGGTGCCACGGAAACGGGCCGGGCGGAGATCACCGCCGCGCTGAACAGCGCGGTGCGCCAAGGCTATCCGGGAGCTCAGGCGGTGATCACCGACAAAAGTCATACCTGGACAGTCACCGCAGGTGTGGCCGACGTGGCCACCGGCAGGTCGTTTTCCGACGATGATCAGCTCCGGATTGCCAGCAACACCAAGCCGTTCGTCGCCACCGTGATGCTGCAGTTGGTGGCCGAGGGCAAGGTCGAGCTGGATGCGCCGGTGGAACGGTATCTGCCGGGCGTGGTGCACGGGCCTGGTATCGACGGCAATCGGATCACGATCCGAAACCTGTTGCAGCACACCAGTGGACTGCCCGAGTATGCGGCCGAGTTCGGGGCGCCGCCCAAGCCTGGCCAGGTCGCGGGCCTCACCGAGCAAGTCCGCTGGGGGATAACGGATATCGCCCAAGTGGTCCGCAACGCGCTCACCGCGCCAGCCGATTTCGAGCCCGGTGCGCAATGGGCATACTCCAACACCAACTACGCCATCGCCGGGATGGTGATCGAGCAGATCACCGGAAACCCGGTAGGCACCGAGGTCACCCATCGCATCATCGAGCCCCTCGGCTTGCGCAACACCTACTACCCGAGTCCTGATGAAGTCGACATCCGCGGCCCACATCCGAAGGGGTACACCGAGATCGGTGGCGTACAAGTCGACTACACCAGCCAGAACGTCTCGTGGGCCGGCGCGGCCGGTGCGATGGTCGCCTCCGGCGCGGACCTGAACCATTTCTTCCTCGCCCTGTTGGACGGAAAGCTGCTCCCGTCCGCGCAATTGGCGGAGATGAAGAATGTCCGGCCTACCGGAGTGGACAGCACATGGGCCTACGGTCTCGGCCTGGCGCGAATCACGATGTCGTGCGGCAACGAGCTCTGGGGTCATACCGGCGGTCTGTCGGGCACCGTGACCTATGACGGCGTAGTCCTCACCACAGGCCGTGCCGTCACCATCGCCCTCAACCAGGACCTGATGGACGACCGCTACCAGGAAGGTTCGCGCGCTTTGGACGCTGCTGCCTGCTCGGCACCCTAGAGCCTGTGTCGAAGTCCTCTCCGGCCGGGTGCGGGACGGTCTGCTGTGGGCATCGGAACGAGATACCCACAGCAGCACCATCACTCAGGCATCGACGGATACGGTGGCCGATCGGAGGTCGGGCAGGCCGAGGTTGTCTCGCAGGGTGGTTCCGGTGTACTCGGTGCGGAGGGCGCCGCGGTCTTGGAGCAGCGGGACCACGCGGTCGACGAATTCGTCCAGGCCGGTCGGGACGAGGTGGGAACCGAGGATGAAACCATCGGAGCCGTCGCTGCTGACGAAATCGTCGATCTTCTCCGCGACCCGGGCCGGTGTTCCGACGATCGGACCGCGCTCGAACTGGTCGATCACCGTTTCGCGCAGGGTCAGCTTCTTGGCCTCGGAGACCTCGCGCAACCGTTTGACCGTGGCGAAACGGTCCTGGTGCAGGAAGGCGCGGCCCTGGATGAACGGCGCCGCGTCGGGATCGGGCTCGATATCGGGGATCGGGCCCTCCGGGTCGTAGCCGGACAGGTCCCGGTTCCAGATCTGTTCGAGCAGGATCAGCGCGGTCTGTCCGGTGACCTGTTCGTTGCGGATGGCGTGGTACTTCTCGATCGCCTCGGCTTCGGTGTCGCCGAGGACGAAACTCGCCGACGGCAGGATCTTGATGTCGTCGGGCGAGCGCCCGGCCGCTACCGCGCGAGCCTTGATGTCGCGATAGAAGTCCGCGGCCTCGGGAAGCTTGCCGTAGGGGGAGAAGATGGCGTCGGCATTGGCCGCGGCGAAATCGCGTCCCTGTGGTGAGACGCCGGCTTGCAGGATCACCGGCCTGCCCTGCGGGCTGCGCGGCACCGTGAACCGGCCGGAGATGTCGAACTGCCGGCCACGGAACTCGAACGCACCGGCATCGGGCCGGGCCAGGAATCGCCCGCTGTCCTTGTCGGCGACGATATCGTCGACGTTCCACGAATCCCACAGGGCTCGAACAGCATTCAATGTCTCCTCGGCCCGCACGTACCGGTCGGCCGGGTCGAGGAAGCCGCCACGCCGGAAGTTCTGTCCGGTGAACGCGTCGAAGGACGTGACCACGTTCCAGGCGGCGCGGCCGCCGGAGAGGTGATCGAGAGTGGCGAACTGCCGAGCGAGTTCGTAGGGCTCGTTGAACGTGGCGTTGATGGTGCCCGCGAGGCCGAGGTGCTCGGTGACCGAGGCGATGGCGGCCAGCACGCCGAAGGTGTCGGGACGGCCGATGATGTCCTGGTCGAAGATCTGGCCCGCACGTTCACGCAGGATGAGACCTTCGGCGAGGAAGAAGAAGTCGAACTTGCCGCGTTCGGCGGTGCGCGCGGTGTGTTCGAAGGAGCTGAAATCGATCTGGCTGCCCGCCTGCGGGTGCCACCAGGCGGTGTGATGGTTGACGCCGCCGAGGTAGGCGCCGAGGATGACCTGCTTGCGGGGTGTACTCATCGGTGGGACCTCACACTCTGGCGTAACGGTTGGGCACGGTGGTCGACAGACCGAGCAGTCCGCGCAGGGAACCCTCGGGATAGCTGGTGCGGAACAATCCGCGATGCTGCAGGGCGGGCACGAGTCGGCCCGCGATCGCGGCCAGGTCATCGACCGCGACACCGGGACGCAGCCGGAACCCGTCGACACCCTGGGCGTCCCAGTCGGCGAGCAGATCGGCGAGCTCCTCGGCGCTGCCGGTGAAAATGGCCGCGTCGGAGGAGAATTCGGCACCGGACTGGTCGTTGAGCCGGGCCAGGCGTTGCGCGCCGGTGTCCTCGTCGGAGTCGAGGAAGACGACCAGGTCGGCGTAGACCCGCAGCGGTTCGCCCACCCTGGTCGCGGCGGCGGTCGCGACCTGTCGCAGAATCTCGGCCGGTCCGTGCTCGCGTGTGGGTGTGACGAAGACGAGATCGGCTGCCGCGGCGGCGAATTCGTAGATGCGGGTGGCGTGGCCGAGTGCTGTGACCACCGGCTGACCTTGCGGTGGGCGCGGGGTGATGGCGGGACCGCGGACGCTGAAGAAGCGGCCTTCGAAGTCGATGTAGTGCAGTTTGTCGCGGTCGATGAAGCGGCGGGCGGCGACGTCGCGGATCTCGGCGCCGTCCTCCCAGCTGTCCCACAGGCGCCGCACCACCTCGACGGCGTCGGTGGCCTCTTCGAACAGTGCTTCGGCGTGTTCGGGGAGCTTGCCGGTCGCGATGATGTCGGCGAACTCGGCGGGCGTGGGGTCGGTGACCTCGCGGCGCCCGAAGTGCTGGGCTTCCTCGGCGCCTGCCGAGACTCGGACCTGCCAGCCCGCGCGGCCGCGGGAGGTGTAGTCGAGGGTGGCGATGGCGGTGGAGACGTGGAACGGCTCGGTGTGGGTGGTCGTCACCGTGGGGATGAGACCGAGGTGGCGGGTGATCGGGGCGAGCGTCGCGGCGATGAGATGCGCGTCGAGCCGGGCGCGGACCTGGTCTACGGCATCGTCGTCGCGGGTGTGCAGCGGACCGGGCACACGCAGGCTGTCCTCGATCGTGACGAAGTCGAGCAGACCACGCTCGGCGGTGCCGACCAGGTCGGCCCAGTATCGGGCGCTGAACAATTCGGTGGGCCGCGAGTTCGGTGCTCGCCAGGCGGCCGGGTGCCAGCCCGCGCCGTCGAGCGCGACACCCAGGTGCAGTGGGTTCGGTGCCATCGTCTGCCATTTCTGTTCGGTGAACGGTGCCTGGTGCAACACCCGATGGCGGGCACCGGGTTGTCGGGCGGATCCGAGCGGCGCGGTCGCAGTACGGGGCGCAGCGATGTCGGCAACGATCACCGGTGGTCAGCGGGGCGGCTGGGTGAATACGACCGGTCCGCTGCGGCGACGTCAACCATTGAATTCAGCCCGATCGACAGGAAATAGGCTGTCGCCCTGCGGATCGCTGATCGCCGCGCACCGATCGCGCGAGGATGGAGGAATGCCGCATCGTTGCCCGCGGCGGTGTCCACCGGCAGATCCTTGTTTGCTGACGCGTCGCACAGACTTCTCGCTCTGCGGGAATTTATCTCCGCTTGCCTCCTGTCCGCGCAGGTAGAGGCCGGTGCGGCTCGGTACACAGCGGGGGTAGACACAGGCATTCGCTCGCTGTGCGGGTCGATACTTTCGACGTGAACGCAGCGCACGACAACGCGAACGACGAATTCCTCGTCCGAGTGCGCGACTACGCCGAGCAGGTGTTGCGACCCGCCGCACTGTCGACGGACCGCACCGGGGTGCTCGCGGATCGGATCGACGAACTGGGCGGCCTCGGTCTGCTCAATCATCTCGCGCCCACAGAATTCGGTGGTCTCGCGATCGACCGCGACACCGACCGTCGCGTGCACGAGATCATCGCGGGCGCCTGCTTCAACACCTGGCTGGTCTGGGCACAGCACGCGCCGCTGGCCGGGCGCATCGCCGCGGCAGGTGCCCCGGTATCGGCGCTGGCCGCACAGATTCTGCGCGGTGAGCTGCTGCTCGGTGCCGGAGTCAGCGATGTGCGGCGGTTCCCCGATCACTATGTCGTCGTGGCACGTAAGGCTGCCGATGGCTGGACCTTCGACGGCACCCTGTCCTGGGTCAGCGGGTGGGGCCTCAACTCGGCGCTGACGGTGGCCGCCGTAGAACCCGACACCGAAACCGTGGTCACCGCGCTCGTTCCGGTCGGGCCACGAACCCGCAGCACCGGACCGCTGGAACTCGGTGCGGTCGCGGGCAGCCGAACGGCCCGCGTGCACCTGGACGAAGTCTTCGTCCCCGACGAAAACGTTCTCACCACACAGAGTCTCGACCAAGCGCGCATCGACGACACCGGCACCGCGAGCGACGCGCGCGCCCACCACTTCGGCCTCGCCGAGACGATCCTGACCGAGCTGGAGCGCAGCACGGTGCCGCTGGCCGCCGATGTCGCGGCGACCTGGCGCCCACGCGTCGCCGAAATCCGTTCCACCGCGTACGCGCTCGCTGACGAAGCCACGGCCGCGGGCACCGGACCGCATCGCCTCGATGAGCGCCTGGCCACCAAAGTCGCCAGCGGAGAGGCACTCTCGGCGATCAGCCGCGCGCTGCTCATCGCCAGATCCGGCCGTGGCCTCAGCGGCGACGACACCGCGCAACTACACGCCCGCTCCGTCCTCTTCGTCCTGGTCCAGGGCCAGACCACCGATGTCCGTCGCGCCCAGCTCGCTGCGCTGGCCCGCTGATCACCACCGAACGGAACCACCGAACATGAGTCTCGAATTCCTCTGGTACATCCCCAATCAGGTCACGCCGGGTCACCGCGGCGAGCCCGTGGCCGCCGATCACAACAGCCTGGACACCTTGACCACGCAGGCGAAGGTGCTGGAGGCACACGGTTGGAAGGGCGCGCTGCTCGGTACCGGCTGGGGCCGCCCCGACACGCTCACCGTCGCCGCGGCGCTGGCGGCGCGGACCGAGTCCTTCGAGCCCCTCATCGCGATCCGGCCCGGCTATTGGCGCCCAGCGAACTTCGCCTCCGCCGCGGCCACCCTCGATCACCTCTCCGGTGGTCGGGTGCGGGTGAACATCGTCTCCGGCAAGGACGATCTGGCCGCCTACGGTGACAGCGAGGGCGACCAGGCCGACCGCTACGCCCGCACCAAGGAGTTCCTCCAGCTCGTCCGCAAGCTGTGGACCGAGGAGAACGTCACCTACCGCGGCGAGCACTTCCAGGTCACCGACTCCACGGTGGTGCCCCGCATCGAGCCGCGAGGCGACCGCCGTCATCCGACCCTGTACTTCGGTGGCGCCTCCGAGGCCGCGGAACGGGTCGCCGCGACCGAGGCAGATGTCCAGTTGTTCTGGGGTGAGCCGCTGGAAGGGGTACGTGAGCGCATCGAACGATTGCGCGCGCTGAGCGCCGAACTGGGCCGGGAGCACGCGCCGCTCGAATTCGGCTTGCGCATCACGACTTTCGTCCGCGACACCACCGAGCAGGCGTGGGCCGATGCCGAGGCGAAGGTCGCGGAGATGGCGAAGAACAGCCAGAGTGGGTCGAATCCGCACCGTCGCACCGCCGTCGGTCAACAGCGTCTGCTCGACCTGGCCGCACGCGGCGAGGTGCTCGACGACAATCTCTACACCGCGCCGGGCAAATACGGTGGGGGCGGCGCGGGTACCACCTGGCTGGTCGGTTCCGCCGAGGATGTCGCCAAGTCGCTGCGCAAATACCGCGATCTCGGCATCACCCACTTCGTGCTGTCCGACACCCCGTACCTTCGCGAGATCGAGCGTCAGGGTTCCCAGCTGCTGCCGTTGCTCGGGGAGTGAGTGCCGCCGCCGTCCTGACCGTCGACCCGGTGCGCAGTCGACGGTTCCGGCTCATCGCGGTCTTCGCGGTGACCCAGACCGTCGGCTACGGCGCGATGATCCAGGCCTTCACCGTGCTGCTGGTCCCGATGTCGCAGGCCATGGCGGTCTCACGCACCGAAATCGCGGCCGCTGCCACCATTTCCACGCTGATCGGGGCGTTGGCCGCGGTGCCGGTGGGCAATCTGCTCGACCGCTACGGTGGGCGGGCGTTGATGACAGCGGGCTCGGCGCTCGGCGTCGGCGCGGTTCTGCTGTGGTCGCAGGCGCAGAGCCTGGCCCAGCTGTACGCGGCGTTCACACTGATCGGGTTGGCACTGGCCACCTCCACCTACGAGGCCGCGTTCGCCGTTCTCGTGGTGGCCACCGAACCCGAACACCGGGATTCGGCGATCGTCGCGGTGACCACGGTCGTCGGACTGGCCACCAGCCTGTACTACTTCTTCGCGGGCTGGCTCGAAACGCAACTCGGTTGGCGCACAACACTGGTGGTGCTGGCGATCGGTTTCGCGGTGATCGTGGTGCCCGCGCACCTGTGGGCGGTACCGGGCCGGGCAGCGCACACCAGCCGGGTCGCGCAACGCACCGGCGTCCGCCTCGGTGACGCGCTCCGTGACCGCAAATTCTGGTTGCTGGTGGTCTCTTTCGTCGCCCAGAGCGGGTCCACCTCGGCCTTTCTGCTGATGATGGTCACCTACTTCCGCGACATCGGCTATTCGCCCGTGTCCGCCGCCGCCCTCCCGATCGCCGTCGGCGTCACCCAGATCGCCGCCCGCCTGGCCCTGGCCCCGTTGGCTCGCCGCTTCGGGATGACCAGCGTGACAGGGGTTTCCTTCGCCCTCCAGGGGGCAGGATTGCTGGCGCTACCGCTGGCAGGCACCTCACTGCCGCTCACGCTGGCCTGCATCGTCGCCTTCAGCACCGGCTACGGCACCAGCGTGATCGCGCGCCCGTCGATCGTCGCCGACAGTTTCGGCGTCCCCCAGTTCGCCGGGATCCTGGCCGTGATGACGGTCCCGATCGCGCTGTCGCGTGCGGGCGCTCCCTTGGCCGCCACCTGGCTCGGTGACTGGCGATTCCTGGTAGCCATCGGGCTCGCCGCCCTCCTCGCCGCGATCGCGCTGATTCCGCTATCGCGCACACCGCCGGTAGACCACCCACCGGTTCCGCCTCAGGACGCGGTCACCGGGCCCAACTGCGGCGCGACCCCGTAACGGACCGGCGGCGAAACGGCTGCCCCGCTCGAAGGTGAGTGGGGCGGCCGTTGGACTGCGGTGATTACGCGGGCAGGCTTTCCGCCGCGCGGTCCCCCGGGAAGGGGAGACCGAAGCGGGCGCGCAATGTCGGCGCGGAGTAATCCTTTTGGAACAGCCCACGCTCCTGAAGGATCGGCACCACCAGGGTCGCGAAATTCTCCAGGTCGACGGCGGTCTCGGCGGGCATGATGGTGAAACCGTCGGCGGTGCCCGCGTCGAACCAGGACGCGAGATCGTCGGCGACCTGCTCGGCCGAGCCGACCAGGAGGCGGTGGCCGGAGCCGCCGGCGCCCTGCTGGATCAACTCGCGCGGAGTACGCGGTCCCTCCGCGATGAGCGCGCGGGTGGAGATGCTGAACCCCGTCGAGAACGCACCGGCCGGAACGGCGTCGGGAAGGTCGTTGACGCTGATCGGATCATCGGGGCCGAAAGAGTCCGCGGGCAGGCCGAGGTTACCCAGCAGCGCGGTGGTGAGCCGCTCGATCGGCAGCAGATCGTAGAGCTCCTGCTCGCGCCGACGCGCCTCGTCCTCAGTCGCCGCGACCAGCACCACCACGCCGAGCGAGATCTTCACATCGTCGCGATGACGACCGGCCGCGGCCGCGCGCTGCCGGATGTCGTTGCGGAACGCGACCGCCTTGGCCTTGGTCTGGGCGACGGTGAACACGACATCGGCGAAGTCACCCGCCAACTTGAGTCCGCCCTCGGACCCGCCGGCCTGCACGACCACCGGTCGACCCTGCGGGCCCGGAGCCACCGGCAGCGGCCCGGCGACCGAGAAGAACTCGCCCTCGTGATCGATGCGATGGATCTTGCCGGTGTCGGCGTAGCGGCCGGTCGACTTGTCCGCGATCAGCCAGTCCGGCTCCCAGCTGTCCCACAGCCGGGTGACCACGTCGAGGAACTCCCAGGCCCGCCGATACCTGGTCTCCTTCTCCGGGTGATCGGTCAGGCCGAAATTCGCTGCGGCTGCCGGTGTTCCGGTGGTCACGATGTTGACCGCCGCCCGCCCCTTCGTCACGTGATCGAGCGCCTGGAACCGCCGCGCGAGGTTGTAGGGGGAGTTGTAGGTGGTCGACGAGGTGATCACGACACCGAGATGCTCGGTCACCGCCGCGACGCTGCCGAGCAGGACGAGCGGATCGATCCCGGTGCCGGGCGCCTCCTCGATCTCCCCGCGCAGGGCAGGACCGTCACCGAGGAAGACCGCGTCGATCTTGGCGGCCTCGGCGATCTTCGCCAGACGCTGGAAGTAGTCGATGTCGAGGTAGGCGAGCGGGTCGGCATGATCGAGTCGCCAAGCCTGGCGGAAGTGTCCCGGTGTCATCAGGGACAGGTTCAAATGGAATCCGGACATGGTTGGTGCCTTCTGATGTGGTCGGTGAGACAGGAGACGCCGATGACGTGAGCGGACTCGGCCACGTCATCGGCGTCGTGTTCGGGCAGGAATCAGAGCTTCAGGCCGGTGCCGTGGACACCGTGCTCCTCGATGAGGGCGAGCTCCTCGGCGGTGAAGTCGGGGAAGTTCAGCGCGGCGGTGTTGTGGTCGAGCTGGGCCACCGAACTCGCGCCGATCAATGCCGAGGTGACCTCGGGACGGCGCAGCACCCACTGCAACGCCAGCTGGGCCAGCGACTGCCCGCGCGCGGCGGCGATCTTGTTCAGCTCGGCGGTGCGCTGCCGGTAGGTCTCGTCGATGACATCGGGGGACAGGAACGTGCTGTTCTGCGCGCGAGCACCCTCGGGGATGGTCTCGAGGTACTTGTCGGTGAGCAGACCCTGGGCCAGCGGCGAGTAGACGATCACGCCGAACCCGTCCTGGGTCGCGGTGTCGAGCAGACCGTTCTGCTCGGGGCGGCGATCGTAGATCGAGTAGCGGGCCTGGTGGATCAGCAACGGGACACCGGCGGCGCGCAGCTGCTCGGCGATCTCGTGGGTACGGTCGGGCAGGTAGTTGGAGATGCCGACGTAGAGCGCCTTGCCCTGCTGAACCGCGCTGACCAGTGCGCCCACGGTCTCCTCGAGCGGGGTGTCGAGGTCGGGGCTGTGGTGGTAGAAGATGTCGACGTAGTCGGTGCCGAGATCGCGCAGGCTGTGCTCGAGGGAGTTCAGGATCGACTTGCGCGAGCCGCCGCGCAGGTACGGGCTCGGCCCGATCGCGTTGCCCGCCTTGGTGGACAGCACGATCTCGTCGCGGTACGGCGCGAGGTCCTTGGCGAGCACCCGGCCGAAGTTCTTCTGGGCGGCGCGGTGCGGTGGGCCGTAGCGGTCGGCGTTGTCGAAGTGGGTGATGCCCAGATCGAAGGCGTGCAGGATGATCTCGCGCTGGGTGGCGAAGGCGTAGTCGGTGCCGAACTTCTGCCACAGCCCGAAGGAGAACGCAGGCAGGTCGAGGCCGGAGGTACCGGTTCGCCGGTACGGGACCTTCTCGTAGCGGTCTTCCGCGGCGGTGTAGGTGCGGTCGAAGGGGCCGTAGCTCATCAGGGATCTTTCTCTCGGTGGATCAGAACAGACCGGTGGTCGGGGGTTGTTCGCCCGTCAAGTGAAACGCGCCCGCGACGGCTTGCTTCCATTGGCGGGGGTTGTGGTTGGCGGCGGTGCGGGCATTGCGCCAGTGCCGGTCGAAGCCGAGGGCGCGGTCGGTGATCGATCCGCCACCCACGTCGAAGACGAGTTCGGCTGCGGCGAGCGCGGATTCGATGGCGATCACGCCCGCCTGGGCCACCTCGACCGCCGCCGCCGCACCCGCGGCTCTGGCATCGTCGCCGGTGCGCCCGCGGACACCTTCGAGGGTTTCGGCGGCCAGCAGGACTACCGCGCGCGCCGCCTGGGCGCGGGCGGCGATCTCGCCGACGGTCTGGCGGACATAGGGATCGTCGAGGCTGCTGGTAGCGGTGCTGTGTTTGATCGGGCGGGCCTTCTCCCGCACGTAGGCGACGGCGTCGTCCCGGGCTCGCGCGGCGATACCCGCCTGCACGGCGGCCAGATACAGCTGGGCGTAGGAGCCCTGCCACGGATTGTCGGGTTCGGTCTCCGGCGCCGGGGTGATCTCGTCGGCGCTCACTCGCACCCCGGTGAACCGGGTGGTCCCGCTGGCGGTGAGGCGCTGGCCGACCGCGTCGAAGTCGTCGAGTCGTCGCACCCCCGCGCGATCCACCGGCACGGTGAACCGCAGCACGGTCCCGTCCTCGGTCTGTGCCTGCGTGGAGAACCAGTTCGCGTACAGCCCACCGGTCGAGTAGTACTTCTCGCCGTCGATCACCCAGTCCACGCCGTCACGGCGGGCCGTCGCGTTGACCTGCCCGCTGGCACCGCCCGTGCGTTCATTGCTGGTACCCGCGAACAGGTCTCGGTCGCGTAGCCGTTGCAGCGTCTGCTCCCGGTGCGGCAGGTCAGGTCTGCCCGCCACCTGGTTCGCGGTCAGAAAACTGCTCCGCAATGCCTGCGCCACACTGGAATCGGCCCGCGCGATCTCGATCACCAGGTCGCTGACCTCGCGCAGCGACCCGCCCGCCCCGCCCTCTGCAGTGGCGATGCCGGTCAAGGCGATCCCTGTCTCGGCGAGCGCGCGCACCTGTGCGAAGGCGTAGTCGCGGTCGATCTCGCGTTGCCGCGCCGTCTCGGCGAGCTGCCGCAGGATCGGCGCCGCGGCGGCTCGGATACCCGCCACCGTGAGCGGATGGTCGGGCCTTGCCGACGGGGAACGCTGTGGTGTCCCTGCGATTTCGGTCTCCGACGCGGTGCCCTGAGTCGGGCCGATCGGCAGGCTACCGCTGCTGATACCCGGCACGGCGTCGAGTACCGGGAGAGAGGACGCGGCCGGTGCTGAACCGGTCGCGCCGGGTTCGAACAGGGATGCCGACTGGTCGACGGCGGTCATCGCGCGCCGTTCTGCGCGGCGTCGGCTGCCGCGGTCGCCTCGCCGTTGGCCGCGGCGACGGTGGCGTCCGGTGTGACCACCGAGGGGCGCTGCCGGTAGTAGCCCGGCACCGGCGCGTTGCCGTTGACAAGGAAGTCGCCGAGCACGCGCGGCTTGTAGATGACCGGGTTGTGCGAGGCAAGGGTGCGGGCATTGCGCCAATGCCGGTCCAGATGCACGCTGTTGCGGATCGTGGAGGACCCGCCCGCATCGAAAGCCCTTGTCGCGGCATCGAGTACGGCCTCGATCACCGCGATCTGCGCGGCGGAGGCATCGAGGTAGGCCCGGGTGTAGGCGGCCTCGTCCCCGGCCGCGTGCGCGGCCTCGAGCTGCTCGGCGGCATGCCGCAACAGGGTTTCGGCGGTGAGCCTGCGGGCTTCGAGCAGGCCGATCACCGACAGGACGTCGGGATCTTCGGTGGCGCGCTGGGTGAGCGCGTGCAGACTGGTGCGGGTGCGACCGCGCACGATCTCCGCCGTCTCGGCGACGATGCTGCGCGCGATCCCGGTCAGATTCGCCAGGTGCACGATCTGGACGAAGGAATCCAGACCGCGCAAGGACTCCTTGTACCGGCCGATATCGCCGTGCTCCTCGACCGGCACATCCTCGAAATAGGTCGTGCCGCTGCCGGTTTGACGCTGACCGATGCCGTCCCAGTCGTCGGCGTGGGTGACGCCGGGGTGCCGGGCCGGGATCACCACGAAACCGCGGGTGCCCTCGTCGTCGACCACGGCCGCGCGGATGTAGTCGGCGAATCGCGCGCCCGTCGAGTAGAACTTGGTGCCCGAGACCACGCGCACGCCGTCCTCGCCCACCCGGGCGCGCGTGGTGGTCACGCCCCAGCCCGCGGATTCACCCACCGCTTCGGCGACCAGTGCCGAGGGCTCGGACTGCGCGTTGCCGAACACCGCGCCCGCACCGATCGCCCGGAACCAGTGCTCGCGCACCACCGGATCGGTTTCGGCGCGCAGGATCTCGGTGGTGGTGAAATGCCCGCGCCAGATCTGCGGAATATTGGAATCGGCCTGCCCCGCCTCGGCCAGCAGCCCGAACAGCGTCGGCAGGTCGACGTCGAAACCGCCGTACTCCACCGGCACCCGCAATCGGCCGAAGCCCGCGTCGGCCAGCGCCTGGATCAGCGCGTCGGGGTGCTCGAAGGCGAGGTCGCGCTCGCCCGTGCCGGGGACGAACTCGGTCAGGATGGACCGGATGCGGGGGAGTGCCTCGGCCAGGGTGGCGGGCGCGATGGTGGTGGTCATGACAGTCCTCCGATGAGGTCGCGGCCGGCGATCGCGTCGAGCAGACGCACGGTGTAATCGTCGGTGGGAGAGGAGAAGACCTGGTCCACGGTGCCTTGTTCGACGATGCGGCCTTCGCGCATCACCGCGACGCGATCGGAGATCGCGCGCACCACGGCCAGGTCGTGAGAGATGAAGACGTAGGTGAGCCCGCGTTCTTCCTGCAGGCCGCGCAGCAGGTCGAGGATCTGCGCAGCGACCGAGACGTCCAGCGCCGAGATGGGCTCGTCGAGCACGATCACCTTCGGCTCGAGCACCAGCGCGCGAGCGATGGCCACCCGCTGACGTTGCCCGCCCGACAATTCGCGCGGATGCCGGTCGACGAAATCGGCGGGCAGGGCGGCGGCCTCGAGCGCGGCCACCACCCGATCCCGATTCGGCCTGCCGCGGCGCAGCCCACGGCGCGGCTCGAACGAGCGCAGCGGCTCGTCCACCACGTCGTAGACGTCGAAGCGCGGATCGAACGAGGAATACGGGTTCTGGTACACGATCTGCACGTCGCGGCGCAGCGGACGGAACTCCCGGCGGCTCAGCCGGGTGATGTCGGTACCGAGCAGTGTGACCCGACCCGAGTCCGCCTCGGTGAGCCCGGTGAGCACCCGCGCCGTCGTCGACTTCCCGCTGCCGGATTCGCCCACGATGGAATAGGTTTCGCCGCGTCGCACCCGGAACGAGATGCCGTCGACGGCGGGTATGCCGCCGTAGTCCTTGCGCAGCTCGTCGACCTCGATGACCGTTTCGGTGCCGACCGCGACCGGTGTGCGGTCGCGGACCCACGGCCGCCGCGACGGCACGCTGTCGAGCAGTCGCCGGGTGTAGGCGTGCTGCGGGTCGGCGACCAGCTGCGCGGTCGGCCCGAACTCGACCAGCTCGCCCTGGTGCAGCACGCCGATCAGGTCGGAGCGATCGGCGGCCACGCCGAGATCGTGGGTCACCAGCACCACGCTGGTCCCCGTGCGCAGCCGGACCTCGTCGAGCAGGTCGAGCACCTGCTTCTGCACCGTCGCGTCCAGCGCCGAGGTCGGCTCGTCGGCGATGATCAGATCCGGTTCGGCCGCGACCGCGGCGGCGATGAGTACCCGCTGGCGCATCCCGCCCGAGAGTTCGTGCGGGTACTGGCGATAGCGGCGCTCGACGTCGGTGAAGCCGACCAGTTCGAACAGTTCGTGCACGCGTTCGCGGCGAGCGTCGGCATCGAGCTCGGTGTGCAGCCGCAGCACATCCTCGACCTGGTGTCCGACCCGGCGCACCGGGTCGAGCGAGACGGTCGGATCCTGGGGGATCAGGCTGATCGCGTGTCCCCGGATCGAGCGCCAGCCTTTCGCGCTCAGCTCGGTGAGGACCTGGTCGCGGAAGGTGATGGTGCCGCCGGTGACCTCGCCGTTGCCGGGGAGCAGCCCGAGCACGGCGTGGGCGGTGGTGGTCTTGCCCGAACCGGACTCGCCGACCAGCGCCAGCACGGTGCCGGGCGGGACGTCGAAGGAGACGTCGCGCACCACCGGGGAGACCCGGTCGTCCACCCGGTAGCCCACGCGCAGGTTCGCTACGCGCAGCACCGGCCGCACCTCGACTTCTATTGTAGGCGTTGATATTTCGTGGACGACGCTCATGCGGAGCCCCTCCTGGAGAGATGGCGGGACAGGTGATTGGTCGCCAGCACCATCACCACGATGGTGAGCCCCGGCCACAGCGTCAGCCAGCCGCGCGTGGCGATGTAGTTGCGCCCGTCGGAGACCAGCCGGCCCCATTCCGGGTCCGGCGGCTGCGCACCGAGCCCGAGGAAGCTCAGCGAGGCGATCCAGATGATCGCGATGCCGAACTGCACGGTGACCAGCGAGACGGTCGGCGCGATCGAATTGGGGATCACGTGTCGCAGGAGAATCGCGCCGGTCGAGGCCCCGCTGGTGGTGGCTGCCTCGACGTAGGTGCTCGTGCGGGCCTTGACCACCTCCGAGCGGATGAGTCGCGCGAAGGTCGCCGACGAGGTGAGCCCGACCGCGATCCCCGCCTGCCACACTCCGAAACCGAGCAGCACCACGATGGTGATGGCCAGCAGGAAGCCAGGAATCGACAGCACCACGTCGATGAGCCGCATCACCGCGCTGTCGGGGAACCCGGCGAACCAGCCCGCGACCGCGCCGAGCAGGGAGCCGACGAGCACACCGACACCGACGGCGATCGCCGAACCAAGGAGTGAGGGCCGCGCGCCGTAGACGATGCGCGCGTAGAGATCCCGGCCGAGCTGATCGGTGCCGAACCAGTGTTCGCCCGAGGGCGGCTTCAGCTTCTGGGCCGGATTCACCGCGAGCGGGTCGTAGCCGGTGAACAGCTGCGGCACGATCGCCCACGCCAGGATGGTGACGACCACCAGCAATGCCAGCGCGACTGTCCAGTGCCGACGGGTCCATCGCAGCGCGGACCATGCCCGACCCGCAGTTTCCGTCGAATCTGGCTGGGCTGGAACAGCTTCGATCTTTTCGAGTGTCGTCATGGCATCGCCACCTCGGCAGGCAGTCGACGCGGCACCGCCGCGACGACCGGAACGGATACGGTGGCCTGCTTGCGTACGGCCGATCGCGACCGGGTGACCCGGTGCGTGCGCCCGTCCACCAGCACCCGCGGATCGATGAACGGATAGGCCAGGTCCACCGCGAGATTCACCAGCACATAGGCCACCGTCGAGAGCAACACCACCCCCTGCACCACCGGCAGGTCCTGGGTGTCGACCGCGCCGACGGTGAGCTGGCCGATGCCCTGTCGCGCGTACACCGACTCGGTCACCACCGCACCGGCGATCAGTTCACCGAAGGCCAGCCCGAGCAGCGTGAGCACCGGCAGCGACGAATTGCGCAGCACATCTTTGCGGAAGATGTAGCCCTCGCTCGCGCCCCTGGCCGCCACCACGTGCACGAACGGTCGCTGCCGGGTGGTGCGCACCGAGGTGGCGAACACCTGGGCCAGCGGCGCGGCCACGATCAGCCCCAGTGTCGCGGCGGGCGCGATGAGCGCGAGCACTGTGCCGTCGTCGACCGAGGGGATCAGGTGCCAGCGGAACGAAAGATATTGCAGCACCAGCACACCGACGACGAAGGTGGGAACCGAGGCGAACAGCGCGGGCGCGGAATCGAAGACGCCGCGCAGCCACGTCCACGGCGCGTAGTTGGCTGCCACCGCGACGACACCGGCGAAGATCAGCCCGAACACCAGGCCGAGTCCGGTCAGGGTCAGTGTCGAGGGCAGCGCCTCGGTGACCGCGTGCGTCACCGGCCTTCCCGAGGTGAGCGAGAATCCGAGGTCACCGTGCAGCAGGGCCCACAGCGCGTGCAGGTACTGCTCCCAGGCCGGCCGGTCGAGCCCGTAGAACTCGAGCATCAACCGGCCCGCCTCCGGCGTGATCTGCGCTTCCGGGTTCTGGATGCGGTTGTTCACCGAATCCCCGGGCAGCGCGCTGAGCAAGATGAACGACAGGGTGTAGGCGGCCCAGAGGACCAGTACCGCCTGTACCAGCCGCCGCAGAACGTAGATGCGCATCGCCGGCTCCTACCCGGTGATCCAGGTGTCGTAGAGCCAGGTGCGGGCCGTGGACTCGGTGGTGAAACCGTGCACGGTCGGCGCCAGGCCGAACACCTGGGTCTCGTCGTAGAGCGGAATGGCGTAGCCCTCGCCGAAGACCCGGTCCTCGACCGCCTGGATGGCCTTGGTCCGCGCGGCCGGGTCGAACTCGAAGGCCTGCGCGCGCACCAACTCGTCGAGCTTCGCGTCCGGCACGGGCGCGAAGAACTCGTTCTGTGCGGTGCTGTCGAACGCGGTGCGCAGTACGTCGGCCTCGGCGCGCGAGGTCTGGCCCTGCACCAGCGCCCAGTTGTCGGGACGGGAATTACGGATCGACTCGTATTCGGTCTGCGACACGGTGTGGATCACCAGATCGACGCCTGCCTTCTTCCACTGGGACTGCAGTAGTTCCAGCACCGGCTGCGACACCTGGTAGAACGGTGCCACCCAGACCTCGAACTGCAGGCGCTTGCCGTCCTTGGCCCTGATGCCGTCGCCACCCTTCTTCCAGCCCGCGCCCTCGAGCAGCGAGTTGGCCTTGTTCAGGTCGTAGCCGAGGTACTTGCCGGCGTCGCCGCGATTGGGAGTGTCCTTGACCAGGATGCTGTTCGGGATCGGGTAGCTCGGCGAGAGCACCGTCTCGTTGATCTCCTTGCGATCGGTGGCGGCCTGAAGGGCCAGGCGCACCTCCTTCTCCACGATCGGCGTGGCCGAATCCAGCTGCACCGACAGCTTGTTGGTCTGGCCCTGCACCGCGAACGCCTCGATCCGGCCACCGTTGGCGGTCACCGTCTCCTCGTCGTAGGGGCTGATGTTGCGCGCGATGTGCGCCTCACCCGACTGCAGCGCACCGACCCTGGTCCCGGCTTCCGGCACGGTCTTGAAGACCACCCGCTCCAGGTAGGCCTTGCCCTGGTGGCCCGAACCCGTCGGCGCCCAGTTGTAGTCCTCGCGCCGCTTCAGGGTGATGCCGGTGTTGCCGGTGACCGACTCCACCACGAACGGACCGGACCCGATCCAGTTCTTGGCCTGACTCTGCCCGTTGAGGTCCCGCTCCAGGAACGGCTTCGCCAGAATGGACCCGGCCCGGTAGAACGAAGCCACCTGCAGGAAACCGGCATTGGGCTTGGTGAAGGCCACCTCGACGGTCAGCGGATCGATCACGGTCGAAGCCCGGTAGTCGGAGAAGAACCGGTCCGGCGGAACGCCGAGTGCCTTGTCGCCGAGAGCGTGCTGGTCGTAGTTGGCTTTCACGACCGCCGCATCGAGCGGGTCACCGTTGCTGAACGTGACTCCCGCGCGCAAGCGGAAGGTGTACTTCAGCTTGTCGGGGCTGACCTCCCACGACGTGGCCAGCCAGGGCTTGATCTCCCCGGTCTCGGGATCCTGCCAGGTCAGGCGCTCGGCAAGATTGTTGGCGACCTGACTGTTGGACCAGATCGAGTTGACCGGCGTCCACGCTGTGTACTCGATGGGATCGTAGAAGTTCAGCGTGCCACCGAAAACCGGGTCGCCTGCCGCCTCGTTCTGCGACGACGGCCCACCACACGCGGCCAGCACGGTGGCGAGGGCGATGGCCGCGGTGCCGGTGGCCAGAAGGTGACGGAATCGAATATTCCTCATGTGGTCGTGGGTCTTTCGTCGGAGCGGACTGTGTTGCTTACACTCCGGAGGTTAAGTCCGCGACCGTCACATTCCGCGATTTCGGATCGCCAAGAATGCCTACACCATTATTCAAGTTTCGCTTCACGATCGGGTGGCGTGCTCGATTCACTAAAACTGAACAAATCACGAAGTGCAACTTGGTTGTTCGCGCACTTGTCGTTGTGCAGACTTCGCGAAATGTCATCGAAAAGATTCTCCGCGGCGACGATGCTCGTGGCCGTCACCCTCGTCGCCTCCGTGCTGACGAGCTGCGCGGCCTCGGGTAACCGGGTCGCGGGCAACGACGACGCGGGCCCGCCGGTCGCCGGTGGGACCCTGCGTTTCGCCGTCCTCGACGCACCCGCCAACCTCGATCCGCATTCGGGCAGTTCGTATCCGGAGTCGCTCATCACGAGCAACATCACCGACAAATTGACCTACCAGAATCCTGAAACCGGGGCCATCGAACCGTGGCTGGCCAAGTCCTGGGATATCAATCCGGAGCTGACCGAATTCACCTTCCGGCTCCGCGACGACGTCACCTTCACCGACGGTTCGAAATTCACCGCCGATTCGGTGAAAGAGAATTTCGACCTGCTCGGATTCGGTGACAAGGCGCTGGGCATCGTGCCGGTGACCGCGTACTGGGTCGGCTACACCAGCACCACGGTGCTCGACCCGGCGACGGTCAAGGTCGTCTTCAATCGACCGAACGCCGGTTTCCTCCAGGCACTTTCGCTGTACTTCTCCGGCATCGTCGGTCACTCGACCCTGCAGCTGACCAAAGAGCAGCGCGCGCTGGCGCAGAATCTGGTGACCACGGGTCCGTTCGTCGTCGCCGAGCACGTCTACCAGCAGAAAACGGTGCTGAAGAAGCGTCCCGGATACAACTGGGCGCCCGCCAGCCGCAAACACAACGGCGAGGCCTACCTCGACGCCGTGGAGATCTCGGTGATTCCCGAGGCCGCGGTCCGCACCGGTGCGCTGCGCGCGGGTCAGGTCGACGCGATCCTCGACGTCAACAACACCGACGAGGCGCCGCTGAAAGCCGAGGGCTACCGGATCGTGCCGCAGTTGATTCCCGGGCGCGATATCTCCTTCGACCTCAAGACCGACCGGTTCCCGACCGACGACCGTGCCGTGCGGGAGGCCGTGAAGCTGGGCTGGAACCGCGACGCGCTCGCCAAGACGGTGCTCACCTCGAGCTACAAGGTCTCGAGCTCGGTGATCTCCTCGCGCGTGCCCGGCCACGTCGACTTCTCCGCGGAACTGAAGCAGGACCGGACCAAGGCCGAGCAGATCCTCGAATCAGCGGGGTGGAAGAAGGGCTCCGACGGTATCCGGGTGGACGCGCAGGGCCGCCGACTCGAACTCGCCCTGCTCGGCATCAACAACCTGGTCAACAACAAGCCCGCCTACGAGCTGATCCAGCAGGATCTGCGCAAGATCGGCATCGACCTGAAACTCGACGTGCTGCCGATCCCGGACTACACCGCCGCCGCCACCCAGCAGAAACGCTGGAACATCCAGGTGGCCAACCAGAGTCGCGCCGATGTGGCGGTGCTCGAGCAGGTGTACTCGCCGCAGTACACCAACTCCTCGAAGCTGGCGCCGGAGAACCCGCTCTACCAGCAGGCGATCGACAAGCTCAGCGCGGTGAGCAAGACCCTCGACCCGGGCAAGCGCGCCGAGGCCGCCGAGGCGGCGCAGCGGTTCCTGCTCGTGGACCAGGTGCTCACCGTGCCGGTGTACAACCCGGCGCAGGTGACCGCGGCATCCCCGCGGGTGCACAACGTGGGCTATGAAGCGCAGTCGCGCAACGTCTTCTACGACACCTGGATCGAGCCGAGGTAACCGATGTCGCGCTATGTGCTCGCCAAGCTGGGGCAGGCGGTGTTCGTGGTGTGGGGCGCCTACACCCTCACCTTCGTTTTGCTGTTCGTGCTGCCCTACGACGCGGTCGACTTCCTGTTCGACCCGTCGCAGGGCGACTTGATCTCCGAGGAGGACAAACAGAACTCACGGGAGTACTTCGGCCTGGACCAGCAGCTGGTCGGGCAGTACACGCACCGGCTGTTCGCCGCGCTGACCGGTGATTTCGGGGTGTCGACCCGCACCGGTGAGCAGGTGTGGCCGCTGATCATGTCGGTGCTGCCGCACACTGCCCTGCTGGCGGGCGCCGCGCTGGTCCTCGCCGTCGCGCTGGCCTTCGCCGTCGCCGCCACCGCGGGCTACACCCGCACCAAATGGGTCGCCGATCTGGTCGCGACCCTGCCCGCGGCGGGGGTGTCGGTGCCGGTGTTCCTGGTGGGACTCGCACTGCTGCAGGTGTTCTCGTTCCAGCTGGGCTGGTTCCCGCCGATCGGCAACGAAGGCTTCGGCGCGCTGGTGTTGCCCGCGGTGACGCTGGCGATACCGGTGTCGGCGCCGATCGCGCAGCTGCTGATCAAGAACTTCGACGCCGAACTGCACGCCGGGTATGTCACGGTGTCGGTGGCCAAGGGCGCGACGCGGCTGTGGGTGTTGGTACGGGAGGTATTGAAGAACGCCGCCCTGCCCGCGCTCACGATCGCCGGTGTCACCTTCGGCAACCTGCTCGCCGGCGCGGTGATCGTCGAAACCGTGTTCTCCCGTGCGGGATTGGGCCGCTTGACCGAAACGGCGGTGCGCACCCAGGACGTGCCGCTGGTGCAGGCGGTGGTGGTGTTCGCCGCGCTGGTTTTCGTGACGGTGAACTTCCTCGTCGATCTCGTCTATCCACTGGCGGATCCGCGGCTGCGGTCCCGTGTGCGAGCAAGGACCTCCGCATGACCGTCCTCGACAACGACATCCGTACCGCACCGACGGTTCCCGATCGCGTGCGCACCGCGACCGCGGCGATCACCGCCGCGCCGGGGCTGACCCTGGCGTGGCTGGTGCTCGCCACCGTGCTCGCCTGGGCGCTCGTCCCGTCCCTGTTCACGAAGTACTCACCCTTGGAAGGTGATTCGGACGCAAGCTTCAGCGCGCCGAGTCTCGAGCACCTGTTCGGCACCGACCGCCTCGGCCGCGATCTGCTCGCCCGCACCATCTACGGCACCTCGACCACACTCACCGCGACCCTGCTCGCGGTGGCCCTGGGGTTCGTGATCGGGTCGGCGATCGGGCTGCTCAGCGGGTTCCTCGGGGGCCGGGTCGACGCGGTGATCATGCGCTTCGTCGACGTCCTGCTGGCCATCCCGAGCCTGCTGCTGGCCATGACCGTGGTCACCGCGCTGGGCTACGGCACCGTGAATATCGCTGTCGCCGTCGGTATCTCGGCGGTGGCGGCGTTCGCGCGGGTGATGCGCTCGGAGGTGCTCAAGGTCGCGGGCACCGACTACGTCGAGGCCGCCTACGGCTCCGGGGCCGGTTTCGGACGGGTCGTGGTGCGGCACGTGCTGCCGAACTCGGTCTCGGCGGTGCTGTCACTGGCCGCGCTCGAATGCGGCACGGCGGTGCTGGCCGTGGCGGCGCTCGGCTTCCTCGGCTACGGCGCACCGCCGCCGGACCCGGAATGGGGCCTCGCGGTCTCCGAGGGCAGGGACTTTCTGGCCACCTACCCGTGGATCTCGCTGCTGCCCGGCATCGTGATCGCCGTGGTCGTGCTGTCCACCAATCGAATCGGGCGAGCGTTGGGAGAGAAGCGATGAGCGAGAAGGAAACCCTGCTGCGGATCGAGGACCTGTCCGTGCGCTACCGCGTCCGCGGCGCGGACGGGCAGGCCGCGGTCGACGGTGTGTCGCTGACGGTGGGCCGGGGCGAATTCGTCTCGATCGTGGGCGAATCCGGGTCCGGCAAGAGCACCACCGTCCATGCCGCGCTGCATCTGTTGCCCCCATCGGCGCGGGTCGAGGCCACGGCACTGGCGTTGAACGGGCACGACACCGCGTCCTGGAACGACCGCAAGCTCGCCCGATTGCGCGGCCCGTTCGTCGGTTTCGTGCCCCAGGACCCCGGCACCTCGCTGAACCCGGTCAAACGGGTCGGCACCCAGGTGCTCGAGGCCTTGCGACTGCACCGGCGCGTCGAATCCGGGCCGGGTCGCGACCTCGCGGTGGCGAAACTGGCCACGGCGGGATTGCGCGAGCCGGAACGGGTGTACCGGCAGTACCCGCACGAACTGTCCGGCGGCATGAAACAGCGGGTGCTCATCGCTATCGCGCTGGCCAACGACCCCGCGCTGCTGGTGGCCGACGAGCCGACCTCGGCCCTGGACGTCACCGTGCAGAAGGTGATCCTCGACCACCTCGCCCACCTGCGCGACACCCTCGGCCTCGGCGTCCTGCTCGTCACCCACGACCTGGGCGTGGCCGCCGAACGATCCGACCGCCTGATCGTGATGCAGCAGGGCCGCATCGTCGAAGAGGGCCCGGCCGGCCGCATCCTGGCCGATCCCCGACACGACTACACGCGCCGACTGGTCGCGGCGGCGCCCACCCAGGTGAGCACCCGCCTGACGAGCACCGAGCCCCGTCTCGAACCAGGTGGCCCGTCCGCCTGCGGCCCGGCGTCGGTTCCCGGAGAATCGGTTTCGTCGACAGGGACCGGATCGTCGGCCGTGCGTGCGCGGTCGGCGCCGACGTCCATCAGTTCGTCGACGGGCCGGGCGACGCCTGTGCCGAAAGCGGCCAGGCCGCTGCTCGAGGTCCGGGAACTGACCAAGACCTTCGCGCACGGTGGTGTGCGCGCGGTCGACAACGTCTCCCTGGCCGTCCGCGCGGGAACAACGCACGCGCTGGTGGGGGAATCGGGGGCGGGCAAGTCGACCGTCGCCCGGATAGCCGCGGGCTTCACTTCACCGGACTCGGGGCAGGTGTGGTTCGACGGCGCCCGCATCGACGGGCTCTCACGCGGGAAACTTCGTCCGATCCGTCGCGAGATCCAGTTCGTATATCAGAACCCGTATTCGTCGCTCGACCCGAAGTTCACCGTGGAGCAGATCATCGCCGAACCGCTCGTCGCACTCGGCCTGCTCCCGCGTGGGCCACGACGCAGCGATCGGGTGCGCGAACTGCTCGATGAGGTCGCCCTGTCGCGAGAACACCTGGCGCGCAAGCCTGCCGAACTCTCGGGTGGTCAGCGTCAACGCGTCGCTGTGGCCCGCGCGCTCGCCGCTGGACCGCGCGTGCTGGTCCTCGACGAGGCGGTCTCGGCTCTCGATGTCTCGGTGCAGGCGCAGATCCTGCGTTTGCTGGTCGATCTCCAGCACCAGCAGGGTCTGACGTACCTGTTCATCACCCACGACCTGGGTGTGGTGCGGCTGGTCGCGGACGAGGTGACGGTGATGCGCGCGGGTTCGGTGGTCGAATCCGGTGCTGTCACCGATGTTTTCGAGAAACCCACCCAGGACTACACCCGACGGCTGCTCGACGCGGTACCGGTCGGTACGGGCACGCCCGTCGCCGTCGATGCCGTGGTGGCGTGATCGGCGAAGCGCAGCTGCACAGAATCGCTCTGATCGTAAGGATTTCCTGGAATGTCGCTACTGCGGATGATGGGCGAATCCGGACGCCAACCGGTCGAAGCGAGGAATTCATGTACGACATTCGACGCCTTGTCCTGTTGCGCGATCTCGCCGAGCGAACCACCATGACCGCCGTATCGGAATTGCACGGGATCACCACCTCGGCGGTCTCGCAACAGTTGCGCATTCTCGAAGAGGAAGTGGGCGCGGTGCTCACCCGCCGTGAAGGCCGGGTGTTGCGCCTGACCCACGCGGGCCGGGTGCTGGTGGACTACACCTCGCGGATCATCACCGCGCTCGAGGAAGCCGAGAGCGCGGTGGCCGCCACCGCCGAGGCCATCACCGGTGTACTCACCCTGGCCACCTTCCGCACCGCGCAGACCCGGCTCGCGCTGCCCGCGGCGGCGAGGCTGATGAACGAGAACCCCGGCCTGCGGGTGCAGGTGGTCGACCTGATCCCGGTGGATGCGGTGCCCGCGGTACGCCAGCAGGAGGTCGACATCGCGATCACCTATTCGTACTCGTTCCGGGCTCGGGATCTGCCGCTCGGGCTGTCCTCGGAGTTCCTGTTCGACGATCCGCTCGTGCTGCTCGCCCCACCCGGCCTGCGGGAACGGGCCCGCCAGCAGGGCTTGTCCGCGGTGCGCGACGCCGACTGGATCGCCGCCCGCGACGGCGCGCCGTCGATCGTGTCGGTGATGTACGCCTGCCGTGAGGCCGGGTTCGCCCCGCGGATCGAGCATCGCAGCGGCACCTTCGCCGGGATGGCCGAGATCGTCGACCACGGGCTGGGCGTGGCGGTGGTACCGGAGATGTCGGTGCCACCGGAGTACCGGCACCTGATCGCCTGCACCATCGCCAACGGGTCGCGCCAGGTCGGCGTGACCTATCGGCAGGCCTCCCTGGAAAGGCCCGCTGTCGCCGCGGCCATACGCATGCTGCGCACCATCGCGGCGCCCGAGCAGTTGGCGTCCTGATCCCGGTCGACGATCGAGAAAAACTGAACGAATCCGGTAGACCGGCTGTCTTGTTCGGTGACATCGGAGGTTCCGATACTGGATTGCGGAGACCGAACGTGGAAAGGAGGTCTCGTGGAATTGCCGAATATCCGGATCGAGGCCGCCGCCACGGCTCCGCCCTGTCGTCGCTGATTTCGACGATCCACTTCATCGCGCCCCGATTCCCTTTCCGGTGAATTCCGGTGCGCCGCACAGATCTGCGTTCGACCGCCGCCGAGCGGTCGTGACGCGACCAGGAGAGTGACACCCGCATGACCGCTGTGGCACCAGCACACACCGTGCACGGTCTCGACGAGGACGCGTTCGCCGACGCGCTCGCACTGATCGCCGATCGCGCCGCCGAACACGACCGGGCGGGGGCCTTTCCGTTCGCAGCCTTCGAGGCGCTGCGCGCGATCGGCGCGCCCGCGCTCACGGTTCCGGTGGAATACGGCGGTCTCGGAGCGGGTCTCGCCGAGGCGGTCGAGGTGATCGAACGCGTCGGCGCCGCCGACCCGTCGGTCGGACTGATCCTGCAGTGGAACTACACCAACCATCTGAGCCTGCTCCGCGACGACAGCCCGTGGCCCGCCGAACTGAAGGAACTGGTGCTGCGCTCGGCCGCGACGGACGGCGCGCTGATCAACGGGCTCGCCGTCGAACGCGAACTGGGCAGCCTCTCCCGAGGCGGCATTCCGGCCACCACCGCCACCCGCCTGCCCTCGGGGGACTGGCGAATCGACGGTGAGAAGGCCTACGCCACCGGCATTTCCGGGCTGAGCTGGTTCACCGTCACTACCAGCACCGCCGAACCGAGCCCGCGTGTGGCGACCTTCCTGCTCGACCGCACCGCCACCGACTGGCACGTCGAACCGACCTGGAATCACCTGGGCCTGCGCGCTTCCGACACTCAGTCGGTGGTCTTCGACGGCACGGTCGTCGCCGAAGCCAGGCTCGTCGACCTGCGTGACCCCAACGGCGGCTCCGCCAAGATTCGCCGAGCCGGGCGCCAATCGCTGCCCCTGCTGTTGGCCGCGAACTACAACGGCGTCGCGATCGCGGCGCGGGACTGGCTGGTGCGCTACCTGCACACCAGAGTGCCCACCGCACTGGGTGATTCGCTGGCCACCGTGCCGCGTTTCCACGACCGTGTGGGTGAGATCGAAGCCTGGATCCAGACCAGCCGCGCACTGGTGCGCCAGGGCGTGGCGAGCCTGGCCGACGACGAGCACGGCCGCCTGCCCGCACTGGCCAAACATGTGGCCACCTCCACCGCCATCCGGGTTACCGAATCCGCGCTCGACCTGACCGGCAACCCCGGCCTCGACCGACGACATCCCCTCGAACGCCACCATCGCGATGCCATGGTCGGGCGAATCCACTTCCCGCAGAGCGATTTCGTGCTCGCCGATCTCGGTCGCGCCGCGCTGGCGACGGGCCGTGCCAAGGAGGAACAGCCGTGACCCGCCGACAGGTCCACCTCAACGTCAACATTCTCAACGCCGGCGTGTTCGGCGGCTCGTGGCGCTTCCCCGGCACCGACCCCGCCGCGAGTTTCACCCTCGACCACTACGTGCGCATCGCCCAGCGCGCCGAGGAAGCCAAGTTCGACGCGATCTTCCTCGCCGACGGGCCCGCCATCCGCGAGGACATCCGGTACCGGCCGTTCAACAGCCTCGAACCGACCGTGATCCTGGCCGCCCTCGCCGCGGCCACCGAGCGCGTCGGCCTCATCGCCACTCTGTCGTCGAGCTACAACGACCCCTACGACGTCGCCCGCCGCTTCGCCTCGCTCGACCTGCTCAGCGGCGGTCGCACCGGCTGGAACGTGGTCACCACCGCCGGTGTCGACGCGGCGCGCAACTTCGGCTTCGACGCCGAACCGGCCCACGCCGCCCGCTACGAACGCGCCGCCGAATTCGTCGAGGTGGTGCGCGCGCTCTGGAACAGCTGGGAGCCCGACGCGCTGATCGGCGACAAGGCCACCCACCGCTTCGCCGACTACACGCGCATCCACGCCGTCGATCACCACGGCCCGCACTTCGACGTGGCCGGTCCGCTGAATGTTCCGCGCTCGCCGCAGGGCGAACCGGTGGTCGTGCAGGCCGGTGCGTCGAAAGACGGCCGGGCACTGGCCGCCCGGGTCGGCGAGGTGATCTTCACCGCCGCCCAGACCGCGGACGAGGCGGGGGAGTACTACCGCGACGTGAAGGCGCGTGCCGTCGGCTACGGGCGCAGGGCCGAGGACGTGCTGATCCTGCCCGGCCTGTCCACCGTGCTCGGTTCCACCGAAGCCGAGGCCGCCCAGCGCCGTGAACTGCTGGCCGAACTCGTGCCACCGGACTACGCGCTCGATCGGCTCGCCACCCAGCTCGGCGTCGACCGTGACGATCTCACCCTCGACGGCCCGCTCCCGTGGCACCTGCTGGCCGACCCCGACGAGGCGGGCGGGTCACAGACCTTCTACAAGATCGCCGTGGGCCTGGCCCGGCGCGAGAACCTGACGGTGCGTCAGCTGCTGCGGCGCCTCGGCGGCGGCGCGGGCCACCGCATCGTCACCGGCACACCGGAACAGGTCGCCGACGCGATCATCGACTGGGTCGAGGCGGGCATCGCCGACGGCTTCAACCTGATGCCCGATGTCCTGCCCGGCGGCTTCGACGACTTCGTCGACGGTGTCGTGCCGATCCTGCGCGAGCGCGGCGTGTTCCGCACCGACTACGAGGCGACCACCCTGCGCGGTCACCTCGGTCTGCCCGTTCCCACCTACCCGGGCACCATCGCAGAAGGGGCTGACTGATGGCACGCAGACTGCACTTCCTCGTCAACGTCGGCAGCGCCGGCTACCACCCGGCCGCCTGGCTCGAACCGACCCTGCCCGCCGACGCCTTCATCCAGCTCTCGCACTACCAGCGGGTCGCGGCCGAGGCCGAACGCGGCGGACTCGACGGCCTGCTGTTCCCCGATATCCCGGTGCAGCAGCCCGGCATCGCCCGAGCGCCCGCCGCCACGCTCGACCCGATCCTGCTCAGCTCGGCGCTGGCCGTGACGACCGAGCGCATCGGGCTGATCCCCACCGCGACCACCTCGCTGAACCTGCCCTACAACCTGGCCCGGCGGATCCTCTCGCTCGACCACGTGAGCGGGGGCCGAGCGGGCTGGAATGTGGTCACCACGTTCGAACCGAACGCCGCCCGCAACTTCGGCATCGCCGAGCTGCCCGAGCGCGACGAACGGTACCGGCGTGCCGCCGAGTACGTCTCCCTGACCGAGAAGCTCTGGGACAGTTGGGAATCCGATGCGCTGATCGGCGACCAGGAAGCCGGTGTCTTCGCCGATCCGGATCGGGTACACGCGGTGGATCACCGGGGCGAGTTCTATTCCGTCGCCGGTCCACTGAATGTGCTGCGCTCTCCGCAGGGTCGCCCGGTTCTCGTGCAGGCCGGAGCCTCCCCGCAGGGCCGGGCCTTCGCGGCCGCCCATGCCGAGGCGATCTACACGACCCAGCTCAGCCTGTCTGCCGCGCGTAGCTTCTCGGCCGAGATCCGCTCGGCAGCGGTGGCTTCCGGCCGCGACGGCGACGCGATCCGGATCCTTCCCGGCCTGGTCCCGGTGATCGGGTCCACCGAAGCCGAGGCCCGCGCACAGTTCGACGAGTTGCAGGGGCGGCTGCACCCCGACAGCGCTCCGGTGCGCCAGTTCGCCCGCTGGCTCGGCTATCCCGACGTCGAACTCGACCTCGACTCCCCGCTGCCGCACCAGCTCACCACGCTGCCCGCCGACCGGATCGGCCCGCAGGGCTTCTTCGCCTCCCTCACCGGCTACGCGCTCGAAACCGGCCACACCGTGCGGCAATTGCTCACCGAGTTCCTGGGCGGGCACCGCGTGGTGATCGGGACACCTCAGACGGTCGCCGACCACATCGAGCTGTGGCACCGCAACGCGGGCATCGACGGCTTCACCATCATCCCCGCCGTCCTGCCCGGCTACCTCACCGACTTCGTCGACCAGGTCGTGCCCGAACTGCGCAAGCGCAGGCTCTTCCGTCGCGAATACGAACACACCACCCTGCGCGGCCACCTCGGCCTGTCCGAACCCGCGAACTCCTTTGCCCGCGAAACCGTTTCCACAACCTGAAAGTGACAACCCACTCCATGACACTGCGACACCTCGGCCGCACCGGCGTACTGGTGAGCCCGCTCACGCTGGGCGCCATGAACTTCGGCGCCTGGGCCAACCCCGACCACGACGACGCGGCGACGATCATCCACCGCGCCCTGGACGCGGGCATCAACGTCGTCGACACCGCCGACGTGTACTCCCAGGGTGAGAACGAACAGATCGTGGGTAAGGCCCTGCGCGGCCGCCGCGACGACGTGGTCCTCGCCAGCAAGTTCCACGGCCAGATCGGCACCGACCCGAACAGTCGCGGCAACTCCCGGCGCTGGATCGTCCGCGCCGTCGAGGACTCGCTGCGCCGCCTCGGCACCGACCACCTCGACCTCTACCAGGTGCACCGCCCCGACCCGGACGTCCCGCTGGAGGAGACACTGCGCGCGCTGGACGATCTGGTGCGCGCGGGCAAGATCCGCTACTACGGCACCACGACGTTCGAACCGCATCAGCTGGTCGAGGCGCAATGGGTGGCTCAGGACCGCAACCTGGCGCGTCCGGTCACCGAGCAGCCGCCGTACTCGATCCTGGCTCGCGGCGCCGAACGCGCCACCCTGCCGATCGCCGAACGGCACGGCCTCGGCGTACTCACCTGGAGTCCGCTCGCGGGCGGCTGGCTCTCCGGCCGCTACCGGGCGGGGGAGACCGCGCCCGAGTCGAGCAGGCTCGCCCGGCAGCCGCACCGGCACGACCCCGAACTGGCAGCCAACCAGCGCAAGCGCGCCGCCGCCGAGGAATTGGCGAAACTCGCCGACGAAGCGGGCATTTCGCTGGTGCATCTGTCGCTGGCGTTCGTGCTCCAGCATCCGGCGGTGAGCACCGTCATCATCGGGCCGCGCACCCTGGCCCACCTCGAGACCCAGCTCGGCGCCGTCGATGTGCGGCTGAGCACCGAGGTGCTCGACCGCATCGACGAGATCGTCGCGCCCGGAACCACACTCAGCCCCGCCGACGAGGGCTACCTGCCGCCCTCGCTCACCGACGCGGCCGTCCGCCGCCGCACGACGATCGGAGCCACCCGATGAGCCTGTCCGACCTGCGCCTGCTCGGCCGTACCGGAGTCCGGGTGAGCCCGTATGTGCTCGGCACCATGAACTTCGGTTCCCGTGGCGGCACCACCCACGAAGAATCGATCGCGCTGATCCATCGGGCGCTGGACGCCGGAATCAACATCATCGACACCGCCGACACCTATTCGCGGGGCGAATCCGAGATCATCGTCGGGAAGGCGCTGCGCGACCGTCGCGACCAGGTGATCCTGGCCAGCAAGTTCCACAACGCCGTCGACGACGACCCCACCCACCGGGGCAACTCCCGGCGCTGGATCGTCCGTGCCGTCGAGGACTCGCTGCGTCGCCTCGACACCGACCACCTCGACCTCTACCAGGTGCACCGCCCTGAATCGGTGACCGCACTCGAGGACACCGTCGCCGCTCTCGACGACCTCGTCCGCGCGGGCAAGATCCGCTACTACGGCACCTCGGTCTTCTCGCCCGGCGAACTGGTCGAAGCCCAGTGGATCGCCGACCGGGCCAAGGCCAATCGCTCTGGCGCCGAACAGGTTCCGTATTCACCGCTGATTCGCGGCATCGAACGCGAGACCCTGCCGATCGCCCGCAAGTACGGACTCGGCGTCATCACCTACGGCCCGCTCGCCGCGGGGTGGCTCTCTGGTGGGTACCGCCTCGGCGCACCTCAACCGAGTTCGCATCGGGCCGAACTGATCCCGGGTCGATTCGACATCGACGCACCCGCCAACGCGGCCAAACTCGCCGCCGCCGACGCGCTCGCCGTCCTCGCCGAGGAATCCGGACTCACGCTCATCCAGCTCGCGATCGGTTTCGTGCTCGCCCACCCCGATGTCACCGCCGCCATCATCGGCCCGCGTACCGGCGAACACCTCGACGCCTATCTGGGTGCGACCGATGTCGTCCTGAGCGAGGAGATCCTCGACCGCATCGACGAGATAGTCCCGCCCGGCACGATCTTCGCCGACCGGGACACCGGCAAGATCCCCGACGCGCTGGCCGACCCCGCCCTGCGCAGACGCGCCGCCTAGCCCATCCAGTGATCGCTGAGGGAGACGTAATCCCTCTTCCTCAGCGATTTCCGGGTGGCGGCAGCGACTTCGGTTGATTGTTCGCCGCCCGGCACACGGGATCACCGTCGCGATCCATCGGCGCGGATCGAGGCCGTGCCGGTGTTGTGCTCGCTCCCAACCGGTGTTGTGCTCGCTCCTACGCTCGGCGATGCACCGAGCGGCTGGTCACGCCGACGTACTCGCCGCGTTCGTGAACGTCGGTTTCCAGCCCAGTTCGGGAGCGATCAGGTGCACGGTGTCGTGCAGGATCTGCTCGTAATCCTCACGGTGGAATTCGTAAGGCAATTCCAGGCGCAGCTCCGAGGTCTGCGCGAGCACCGGGTCAGCTCGCAGCTGTTCCAGGATCTGCTCCGCGGTGCCGACGATGTCCGGCGCGAACAGAATTCGGCGTTCACCTTGCGGGCCGAGAGTGCGGTCGTGGCGGCTCGCGGCGTAGGCACGGTAGCGCTCGCGGGTCGCAGGGTCGGCGCTGTCGAACGGCACGATCACACGTCCGACCGCCACGCGGGCGGGTCGAGCCGGGTCGATCAGGCGGCGGTAGTCCGCGATCAGGGTCAGCTGGGAGGTGGTGAAATCGTCACTGGCGTCACCGAAAACGATGTTGCCGCTGAGCAGGTTCAGTCCGTTCTCCGCGGTCCAGTGCACGGATCGGATGCTCCCGCCGCCGTACCACACACGATCGGCGAGGCCGGGGCTGTGCGGCTGCAGACGGGGACGCTGAGTGTTGCCCGGTGACTGGATGACGGTGTCGGCGTCGCCGAGATAGTCCCCGCGCAGGTTCTCGAGCAGACGGGCCACCCGGCCGTAGGACAGGTCGAAGCTGCGCCAGTCACCATCGAAGACCAGGTCACCGATGAGATCGGCGTGCGGTGGGGTGCCCGCGCTGAAACCGGGCTGTAGTCGGCCCTGTGACAGCACATCGGCCAGCGACAGGTCCTCGGCCAGCCGGAACGGGCTCTCGTAACCGATCGGAATGACCGCGGCGCCCAGCTCTACTCGGCTGGTGCGCTGGGCGGCGGCGGCCAGGAAGACCGCCGCCGAACCCACGCCGTGCTCGAGATGACGCTGCCGGATCCACGCACCGTCGAAGCCGAGGCGCTCGCCGTATTCGAACAGCTGCAGCGTGTCCTCGAGCCCGGTGTACGGATCGTCGTCGAGGTAGTTGCCCGGCGTCAGGAACGCCAGCGTGCTGATCTGCGGTGAGTTCATCCCTGGCGCTCGTAGGGGATCTTTTCCCCCGCCTCGACCGCGATCGGGAGCCTGTTCTCGGCGGGCGGCAGCGGGCAGGTCGCGAGATCGGTGTAGGCGCACGGCAGGTTGACCGCCCGATTGAAATCGAGCACGACAGTGCCGTCGGGCGCCGGAGTCGACACCTGCACAATGCGATTCGCGGCGTAGGTGGTGACTCCGGAAGTGGTATCGGTGAACAGCACCGACAGGTCGCCGGGATTCCGGCCGGGGAACGCGGTCAGCCGCAGCGGTTGACCGTCGATGTCGAACTCGACCTGTCCCGGTGCGTCGTAGACATGTTCGAGCCCTTCAACCGAGGCGCCGACGGTGGTCGGTCGCGGCTGCTCGAACCGAACGTAGCGACCCGTCACCACCCATTTCGGGTCCGGCGCGAACGCGGGTGTGCCCCGAAACGCGGTGCGCAACTGGTTGTTCGGGTGCCGAGGGCGAACGATGTCGTTGCCACCACGGCGCGCGACCTCGATCACCGCGTCACCCCACACCGCGTTCACCCCGTCGCGCTCGGCGATCGCGCCGAACTCGTAACGGCCGTGCACCGGTGTCCCCTCGACGACCAATTCCTCGCCCTCATCGAGAACCACGACCACACCGCCGGCACCGGTGGACCAGGTGCCGGGCGCGTCGGTGAACCGCTCCGGGGTTTCGGTGAGCCAGTGCAGGTTCGTGATGGCCAGGAATCCGTGCCGGTCAGCCAGTCGCGCCTCCTGTTGACGGTGCCATTGCTGCCATTCGGCGGTGAAGCTGTCTACCTCGGCGACCGGGGTTTCCTGTGCTGCCATGGCATCGATACAACCCGACACCACCGCCCACGAACAGAATTGCGCTCAACCCGAACAGAAGTCACCATTGCTCGACTCGTCCCATTCTCCCTCTGTTCGCGCAGGTAGATGGCTAGCTGTATGTCCCGAAGCTGCCGGGCGCTTCCCGCAGATACCCGTGTAAACCGGCGTGCAAATCGTAGAAACACAACTGCGATGGGAACGGGGGGGCGGCGGGTGGAGCTGCTGCCCGTGGCGGTGGGTGGGTGCCTGATCAGCCGCCCAGCGGTATCCGTCTGTGGTCGTGCCTGGTGCCCGCCGGCACGCGGGAGGCGAAGAGGTCACGACTCACGCGAATCATTGCCCAGCGTAGAGAAAATTGGAGTGTGGGAGGGCTTGCGGCGGTAGTGTCGGAGGCTCTTCGGGGAAGTTCGGATCAACCTCGCTGCAGGTGTGTCATCGGAACTTGGTGGGAGAGGCGATGGTTGGTAGGGCGCTGGCGTTCCTGGTCGGGGCCGGACTGGTGGTGTTCGCGCTGGCGCATGCCGTGGATCCGTTTCACCAGACGCGGGAGTATCGGCATCAGGTGGCATGTGAGAAGAGTGCGGGCAGCTGCTTCGACGAAGAGACCGTCACCATCATCGAGAAGGACACGTCCACTTCGACTTCCACCCACTTCAACGACGATGGAACCACCAGCACGACCACGACGAATCACCTCACGATCAGGTGGATGCGCGACGGGACGCAGCATTCGCACGACGTGAACGGCGAACTTTTCGCCAAGGCCCGCGAAGGTGGGCAGGCGACATTGCGGACGTGGCAGGGACAGGTCGTCGGCGTCGTCATCGACGGGCAGTCCGATTCCTACAACCCGCGTCAGACCGGGCGTCTGGGGTGGTGGCTGTGGCTGGCGTTCGTGGGGGTCGGGCTGGCGTTGGTAGGGATATTCGAGCCGGTGGGAGTGTTCATGGGGGCATTCCGGCTGGGTGCGTGGGCTTTCGCCGCAGCCGTGCCGCTCGGAGTGTTCGTGCCGACCCTGCTCGCCAACGGGATGGAGCCGAATTTCGGGTTCGTCGTCCTGGCAGGGGTCACGGTGTTGTTCACCGGGGCCGGGATGGCGATGCTGGTGACCTCGCTTCGCGACTGAGCTCGCCCGGAGGGAGTTCGCCCGAGCGTCGGGGCATGGTTCGACACCGAATTGGACAGCGCGAGATACCTGGTGTTGATTGGCACAGCTACCTACCTCGAACGATGGTTGCAGAGGCTGTGCCGAGGAATCGCAATGTGCAGCCCGGCCACACACAGGCACGACCCTCAGTACTGCATGCAGCGGTCTACCCACTCGGTGGTAGCACCAGGTCAGTGACCGGCCATGCACAACCCGGCTTCCGCGGGGTCCGCACCGATAAGCCCCCGACGAGGCCGGCCTCCCCACCTGGGCGGCAATGATCGGGATGCAGACGTTATCGGGGGTCAGTCGCGGGTCTTGTAGGTGATGAGGCCGCCGACGCTGCAGCGTTCAATCATGTTCAGGTCGTAGATGTTCGGGTCGGCTGCGAGCTGCTTTGCCTTGATTTCGGACCCCAGGTCTCCCGCAGTAGTCGCCGGAAATTTGAGCTCGTGGTCGAGGTCGGGTAGGCAACGCCTTGTTGTCGCAGGTTCGATTCCTCGGCAGGACACGCAAACATGGGCAACCGGAAAACGCCTGGTCATCGCGGATTCCTCTTTGAGCTGATACCCAACATCCCAGACATCGAAGCTTATCGGCTGTTGGTGCGAGCTATCCCACCGTCTGCTCGCGTACTCGGGTTGGTGGTGAGGTGGTAGCCGACCCGGATGTCTTCTCATGGTGTCGTCGCAGGAGCGGTTTCGGGAGCTGATCGACTTGGGGCGTTGTCGGCGACGGTAGCCCAGGTCCTGATCGAGGGGCCGAGCCATCGGTGGAGGTATTCGCGCAGTTGTTCGGGGGTGCGTGTGGGGCTTTCCGTCTGGTCGGACAGGAATGACTGGACGATCCGTTGGATCCATTCGACAAGCTCGTCGAGGGTGCTGGAATCGATGGTGGTCCGTGTCCAGTCGACGGATGTTCGTTCGACCAGCAGGGCGCGTGCGATCGCGCGCGTGGTTTCGGAGGTAACTGTGCGCAGCAGGGTGTGGGTGGATTCCTCGAACATCAGTTGCAGGTAGGGCTGCGAGGGCACCTGCGTGATGATGAACGTGACGCCTTCTACGGCGGCTTCGGCGAGGTCGTCGAAGGATCGAAGGTGGTCGCCGAGTTGATCGAGGAACTCCCGGGTGCCTTCGACCGCCGCCGCTTGCAGGAGTGTGGCGGTGCCCTCGTAGTAGCGGTACACGGTGGCGCGACTCAACCCCAGCGAGGACGCGACGTCGGAGATGGTGGTGCGCGCACCACGGCGTTCGACGCAGCGGTGGGTGGCCTCGAGGATCCGAGCGCGCGCTTCGTCGTCGGTTGCCGGTGGATGGCCTAGCCAGCCTGTTGTGCGCATACGTCGAATCTATCGTCTCGACGGTCCGGGCCGATGCTGAGCGGGCGGTAGGGGCGGTCGCCGCGCGGGGCATCGGCTGAGATCCGACGGCATTCGCGGGCCCTGTTCCGAAGAGCCCTGGACAGCAGGAGATACAACATGGTAAACCTGTATCGCCTGTTATTTTCTGGCCATGAAGGGAATTTGACACGGCGTGCCGAGACCGAGAATTCACGGCATGCCGCCATCGAGCGTGCAGATTGTGTAAGTGCGCTCGATACCGAAGTCCTCTGTTTGCGCAACCCTATCTTCGACGATGCCGTCTGTGGCGGTGTTCGTTGGTTTACTTGTGGGCTGTGCCCGTAGTGCGGAGGCGAACTGTGACGTGGCATTTCTCTGAATAGAGTCAGTGTTGCGCGAGTTGCTCTCGGCACTTCAAGAGGAATCGGTCGATAGTGCAGAACTATTGGCGATCGATGTATTCGGCTCCGGAACGGTGAGTGTCTCCGGTCGCTATCAGCTGCGCGCCGGAAACGTTTCGTCGCGCTTCGAGTCGTAATTCAGGAGTTGGTGAGGACTTTCATGAACTTGTCGATATTCAACCGACAGTCGGGTGAGAAACGGGCGGACTCGCCGCCGGGGCCGGGTGGTTCGGTGTCCTACGATCAGCATCTGGACGAGTCTTCGGCAGCTCAACGCGAGGCCGACCGGTGGTTGATCGTGGGCACGGTGCTGATGGGCACGTTGGTGCTGGGTTTGATCGGGCTGCCGATCTTCCTGCGGGGATTGTGGCTACTGCGGCGCGCTCAGCAGGCGAATCTGTCGGTGCGCCCCATGATCGTGACCGTAATCGGGTATCTGGTGATCCTGGACGCCGCGATCAACACCGTGGGATGGGTACTGGATATCTTCGCCAGCCACAGCCTGGTGAATCGGGTGTTCTTCACCGGTTGGGGCAACTTCTTCGATGCCGGGTATTTCTGGCACTACAACGAATTGTGGATCGGTGGTGCCGGTGCGCCCGGAGAGAAGTCGTGGGAGATCGCCAGTATCTTCATCGTATTCCCGCTGCGGATCGCTGCCGCGATCGCTTTCCTTCGGATGCAGCGCTGGGGTCATCAATGGCTGATCGTCACCTGCTGGTTCGGTGTGGTGATGTGGGTCGGATATATCGCGAACATGACCATTTATGCGGACCTGCGGTACAGCGGGACGGTGCTTCCGGTGTTCGGTTGGTGGCTCTACGACATCTGGTACATAACGCCATTCCTGGCCATTCCCTATCTGCACACAGTCAATCGTGAGATCTTCTCCGACTGAAATTCCCCGCGAAACACGGAGACACAGAAAATGACCGATCAAAGCAGCAGTCGAACTCCGGAGCAGGACACTTCGCTTCCGGCCGGCACCACGCCGACGTTCGCTCGAATGCACAAATGGCTCCAACGGGCGATCATGGTGTGCCTGTTCGCGCTCGTCGTGGAGGGCTCTCTGACCGTTCCTGCGATCGCGATCTGGTATGGCTACCCATCGCTGTCGCTGACCGAGATCTGTAGCGAGCTGATGAAGGTGCGCTACTCCGACGATGCGCTCGAGTGCGAGTTCCCCTACCCGTTGTCCGGCCCGCCCTTCGGCGGCGCGCCGGAAGCTGCGAACCAGACCACCGCACGCGATGAGTGGGGAATACAACCGAAGCCGGACTACGAACGAATCGGCTTCCGCGAACTGGTCCGCAACCACGACGAGCGGATCGCCCGAGAGAATGCCGCGAAGTCGCCGCCTCGGTGACACCAGCCGCCCGGTGACACCGGGCCGGAACAACCAAGACGTCAGCAGGTCCGGTCGCGCTCGTGAGATTGTCGAGCGCGGCTCGATCCCAGTGCTGAACTTTGAGGATCGACACATGAGCACGGTCACGATCGCGGCCATTGCAGGCTCGCGGAGACTCCGGCAGATCAAAACCCGCGAGCGACTTTTCGAGGCGGCGGTGGCGCAGTTCGGGGTTGCCGGGATGGCCGCGGCCGACCTCGGCGAGATTGCCGCGGCGGCAGGCGTCGCCCGCGCGACGTTCTACTTCCACTTCCCGAACAAGGAGCACATCCTTCTCGCGTTGGCCGACCGCGAGGAGGCAGCGATCGCGCAGAGCCTGCGGAGTTCGGTTTCGGCACCGCGGGATCTGGCGACCTCGTTGGCGCGAACCATCGATCTCGTGCTCGCGCTCGAGAGCCGGTTCGGCACAGCGTTGTTCCGGGATCTCATGTCGGAGCGTTTCATGTCCGACCGCCGATCCCAGCGATGGCCGCAGTGCCCGGTCGCCGCCGCCGTAGCCGCGATCATCGAAAGCTCTGCCGCGCAGCGGAAGATTCCCGCGCATCAGAGCGCGATGTTCTTCGTCGATGGCCTGTATGGGCTGCTGGCGGTCACCGGCGAAGCCAGGCAGCTGCGTCACACGGTCCTCGACAGCTACCTGCTGACCACCGTACGAAGTCTCGAAGCCCGATAGGCGGGCACCGGTCCTGGTCGTGGGCATCACGATTCGGGCCGATGACACGATCTGGAGTGAGAAACATGTGGCAGGAAATTTTTCGCCTGACGGTGTGCTGGGGCGCGATGATCGCGATCGTCGTGTTCTGGTACTGGCTCATCAAGAACATCGGAACCTTCTGATCATGGACCCCCGACATCGCGACTGTCGATCGGTACATCAGGAGGTCTCTTGTACCCCGACGATCTGAGCCACGCACTGGCCGTCGAGCGTGGATGTTCGGTGACCGCGGTTGCCTTCTCCGAGAAGCGGCGAGAAGGCGTGCGGTTGATGAGCGGGCCCGCGCGCGGGTTCGGTTTGAACCGTGCCCGCACACTCGTGAGCGTTCCCTACCCGGTGATGGCGCCGGAATGGACGCGCGCGACGCTCACCTGTGGTGTCGCGTTGCAGTGTTCGCCGTCCAAGGACCGCATCGCCGCCTACGCATTGCACGAGCTGTCACCACGTCAGCGTGTGGCGCTGTCCTGGGTGGAAGGCGGTGTCGCGGCCGGATGGATCGCCGAGCGTTTTCCCGGTCTGGTGCCGGAGTTGCGGCGAATCGCCCCCGACCTCGAGATCGCCGACCACGATCTGGAGGGGCACGCGATGCTGGAGCGTGCGATGGAACTGGCCCGCTCGCGGCCACTGCCGCCACACCCGTTGCTGGGCGGATTGCCGTTGGCGACGGCGGCCCGGGGCGTGTTGGCGGCGACGATCCGCCGGGTCTACGGCCGGATGCCGTGGAGTTCCGCACGCAGCGACCGCCGAGGGATGGTCACCATCCCTGTCGGTGGCGACGGAGGGGAGCGCAGCTCTACGCTTCCGCCGCCGAGCCGTCCCGAAGACGAGGACTTCGAGGTCCGGACCGATCAGCGCTCGGGGATCCCATATCCGGAGTGGAATCTGTGGACCGGATCGTTTCTGGCGGACCACGTCGCAGTTGTCGAACGCCGCCACTCGACCCGCAGTACACCGGTCACCGCGGTCTCGCCCGATATCCGGCGGTGGTTCGAACAGCGCACTCACCGGGAAATGCGCGGTGGACTCGAGGACGGCTCCGATCTCGACATCGACCGTTACGTACGCCACCACGTCGCGGTGCGGACCGGCGCGGCCGGGCAGCCGAAAATCTTCCGGGAGTTGGTACCCAGCTCACGTGATTGCACGACAGCGCTCTTGCTGGACGGCAGTTCGTCGCTCGGGCTCAACGGCGGCAGGATCTTCGCACTGGAACTCGCGTGCGCGGACGCGATGTCACGGGCGATGACACTGGCCCGGGAAAGACACGCGATTTTCGTTTTCACCGGCAACACCAGGCACCGAGTCGAAGTCGGCTGCCTGAAGGACTTCGCCGATCCGCATTTCGTCGATCCGAGCAAGGCCGGACTCATGACCGGCGGCTACACCCGCTTGGGCGCACCTGTGCGGCACCTCACCAAGCGGCTGCTCGAGCAACCCAGCGAACGGCGACTGCTGATCATCATCGGCGACGGACTGATGTCCGACGAAGGCTACGAGGGCCGCTACGCGTTCGCCGATGTCGCACATGCGGTCGCCGAGGCCGAGGAGGCGGGCGTGCTCACCTACTACCTCGGGGTCGGCCCCACCCGCGTCGACCCGCTGCCCGAAGTGTTCGGGTCACGCCGGTCACAGCGGATTCGTCAGGTCGAGGACCTTCCGAGAGTCCTGGCAAACATCCATCGAGAGTTGACAACCCAATGAATACCGATCGATACCTCGCCCACAGCAGTGAAGTCCGCCTGTTCGAGCGGGCCTTCCATCAACACCTGCCCGTGATGCTGACCGGCCCCACCGGATGCGGGAAAACCCGTTTCGTCGAGCACATGGGCCGCGCCCTCGGGCGTGAGGTCGTCACCATCAGCTGCCACGACGACCTCACCAGCTCCGACCTGGTCGGTCGATTCATGGTCACCGGCGGTGACGTCATCTGGACCGACGGACCGCTGACACGCGCGGTCAAGACCGGCGCGATCTGCTACCTCGACGAAGTGGTCGAGGCTCGCCACGACTCACTCGCGATCCTGCACTCGCTGACCGATCACCGGCGAACCCTCTACCTCGACCGCGCCGACGAAACAGTCCTCGCACCAGCAGATTTCATGCTGGTCTGTTCCTACAACCCGGCCTACCGCAGCTCGCTCAAGGAACTCAAACCCTCCTTCCGGCAACGCTTCGTCACCCTCGGGATGGACTACCTGCCACCCGATCGTGAAGCAGAGGTGATCACCGCCGAATCCGGCGTCGAGGTCGCCACCGCGCACCGACTCGTCGGTTGCGCCACCACCATCCGCCAGGCCGACCAGGCTTTCCACTTCGAACCGCCCTCCACCCGGGTTCTGGTCGCTGCGGCGCGATTGGTCGCCGCGGGAGTTGACGAACTCGAGGCGGCCCAGGTCTGCATCCTGGCGCCGCTCAGCAGCGACGGAGCGATCCACGACGGATTGCGAGAGATCGCAGCCGCACACCTGTCGCCCACTGCCACACACATCCAGTCCACGAACTAGGAGTCGCTATGAACGAACAGGACCGCAACCGCAAGCGCGCGTTGATCGTCTTCCAGATCATGATGTACGGGTACCTGCTGACAATGTTCCTCATCCAGGTCAACATGCTGATGACCCGTGACTGGTAAGAATCTGCCCGCCAGCACCGTGATCAGATCGTCGGCGGCCGATGCCGGGCAGCTCGGAGCGTAAGCGTTTATTGGCGTGAACCACGCACGGGTGTCGCTGAATTCGTGGCGGCTCAGTCAGTTTGTGCATGCCCGGTCATTGACCATGGTTGCGGCCTCGGGGTTGTCGCGGGACGCCCAACGATCAATGACCGGGTGCAACGCCGCGCTGACCCGTTGGCCAACAACTGGCTCAGTAAGATTTGGAATGTGACCAAGCTGCGAGACCTGCAACACCGAGTGGTGACGGCAGGGCAACGATACATCGGTAACCCGATCATGGGACGGTTGCCGATTCAGACCCTGCTCGAAACAACGGGGCGCAAAAGCGGTCAGCCGCGGGTCACGCCGATCGGCGGCCGTCGAAGCGGCAACTCCTTCTGGCTCGTTTCCGAGTTCGGTGAAAAATCCCAATACATTCGAAACATCCAGGTGAACAACCGTGTTCGACTGCGTATTCGTGGACGGTGGTACTCCGGCACCGCTCACTTGGTGCGCGGCGACGACGCACGAGCTCGGCTTCGTGAGCTGCCGCGGGCCAACAGCGCAGTGGTACGAGCGGTTGGTACCGATCTGCTGACCGTTCGCATCGACTTGGACTGAGCTAGCGGAATTTCTCAGCTCGTTCGGTTGGGAAGTGGCTGGTGTGCGACCTGAGGCGGATGCAGCCATGGCAGAGGTAGCCGGTGAGCGGCATACAGCTCGACCTTCGACTGACGGCGCTGGGCCGACTCACGCCGCATCCCGGAGCCGCGGCCCGCGCACCCCTCACCCGACCCGAATATCAGCACCTACACCGGTTTCGGGGTCGGTGGCCATGTCGGATCTGAGCGGAGGGTGCGGGGTATCGCGGCTGTCAGGAGGTGCTGCGGCCGAGCTGTGCCGGCACGCGGCGGCTCACGGCTGAGTCGGTCACGCGGCGTGGGAGAGGAAGGTCGATCGTTCGAACTCGCGGTGCCGAACCGCGTGGACGAACGCGGTGTATTCGAGGTGGTCGAAGAAGAGCCGGGCGGCTCCGGCGGAGGCACGGCATTCCGGCGCGGCGCTGAATTCGTAGAGGTCGTCGGATGCTCGGGTGATCGTCAGGGCGCCACGGATGGGCCGGTCTGCTCGGATCGCGGCCTGAAGGGCCTCGAACTGGTGGTGGTCGAGGGTCAGGCATTCCTCGAGGGGGACAGGGTGTGCGGTGGTGACCGGGCGCGCGAGTTTGTCGTCCCAGATGAGGGTGCGGTGGTTGTCGCGGTAGACCATCACGCACGCCTGTTGGGGGGAACTGGCGGCCGCTTTGCGGAAGTGAGCAGCGGGCGGTGTCGGTAACGACATGGTGGATCCTTTCGAACAGCGCTGCCGGCGACGGTGCCGGCAGCGCGGGCACACACTAGGGGAGACTGCCGATAGCCGCGAAATTGCAGGGGCGGGCGTAGTCGTCGTGGTCGATCGGCTGTTCGGGTCGCCAGTCGGTGGCGTAGGTGATGCCGGGGTCGGCGATCGTCCATCCGTCGAAGAAGGTCTGGAACTGCGCGCGGGTGCGCAGGGTGACCGGTGTGCTGGCATCGGTGAAGACCGCCGCGCCTGCGGCGACCTGTGCTTTGATCTCCGCGCCCGCGTCTTCGAGGGACACGTGTGTCATCGCGATGTGGCTACCGGGGGCGAGGGCATCGCGCAGTTGCGCGACGATCTTGCCGGGCTCGCTGGCGTCGGTGACCCAGGGAAGCACCGAAACCAGTAGCAGCCCAACGGGTTCGGTGAAGTCGATCAGGCGCTGGGTATCGGGGTGGGCGAGAATGCGCGCGGGGTCGCGCAGATCGGCGTCGACCATCGTCGCGGTGTCGGTGACGCCCTGTTCACGCAGCAGGTCGCGGGCCCGGTTGATCGCTTCTTCGTCGTTGTCGACGTACACGACGCGGGAATCGGGGGCGAGCTCGCGCGCGACCTCGTGGGTGTTGCCGCCGGTCGGCAGGCCGGACCCGATGTCGAGGAACTGGCGAATTCCGGTGCCGGCCATGTAGCGAACGGCGCGGGCGAGAAACCGGCGATTGTGCTGGGCCCACAGGGGATAGAAGGGGATGTCGGCGTAGAGCCGATGAATGAACGGCAGATCCGATTCGAAGATCACCTCGCCGGTGACCATGTGGTGATAGATGCGTGCGGAGCTGGGTTTGTTGGTGTCGATCGGGCGTGGCTCGAAGTCGCTGTCGGACATCGTGATTCCTCTGCGGTTGCGGTGGTGCCGGTCTATCGCTGAATGGTGGGGCGGCTGCGGAGGCCGCGGACGAGGTGTTCCATGAACTGACGTGAGTCGTGGGGGCTCAAGGCGGTCATCGCCAGGCGGTTGAAGATCTTGTCGCGGATACCGACGGCGGGTTTGTCATCGATGTAGCGGATCTCGCCCTGCGCTTCGACGACGGCCATCTCGAGATCGCCGGCCGCTCCCGGGGAGGGCACGCGAACCAGGATGTAGCGGTCTTCCATGCCGGCGCCAGGTGCTTGGTGGGTGAAGGGCATGACCTGGATCTGGATGTTGGGTCGGGCGGACAGCTCGAGCAGGTGGGTGATCTGGTCGAGCATCACCGCGTCTCCGCCGTAGGTGCGGCGCAGGCAGGATTCGGACAGGATCGCGTGGAACTCGGGTGCGCCCCGCGCGAGCAGGATTCGCTGACGCGCGACGCGGGCTCGGACGTAGTCGTCCACGGTGACCGCGTCCGGATCGTCGGGGTCGAGTTGGAGGGGTTCGTGCAGCGCGCGGATGTAGCTCTCGTGCTGGAGCAGGCCGGGAACGATCTCGGCAGCGGTCTCGCGTAGTCGATCCGCCACCGCCTCGAGGTCGACGAGCAGTCGCAGTTCCTCGATGTAGGCGCGGCGGTAGCCGGAGTTCCAGAATCCGCGGCGATGGCTGTCTTCGCGGAGATCGAGCAGGATCGCGATGTAGTCGTGGTCGGTCACGCCGAGCTGCCTGACCAGCTCGTCGAGTGCCTGGGCGCTCAGATTTCCCGTGCCGCTGATCACCGCCGCGATGCGGGACTGGCTCACCCCGATCATCTTTCCCGCGTCGGCCTGGGTAGTGCGAGACCGGCGCAGAAGCGCGTCGATCTCTCGACCTAGCAGCACTTTTCGTGCGGTTCGTGCCATGGATCCCACCGTATCGGGCTGCTGGGCGGCGGCTGCCACCTGTTTCGCAATCCTGATTATCAGGTTAGATTATCAACCACGATTATTTGGCGAACAAGTCGGAGGGTGTATCCGAACTGCGACATACCCTGCGGCGCAAGAAGAGTGGGGCCCACTCATGGACGTCACCGACCCAGACACCCTCCGCGGCACTCTCGATGCCGGAGCCGCGAACAGCTGGGGGCAGCGACTTCGGACCTATCGTCGCGCTCGATTAGGGCTCAGCCGTGGGGATTTCGCCGAGTTGATCAACGACCGAGCTCGCCGCGACAGCGTCAATGTCGCGTGTTCGGAACGACACATCGCGCGCTGGGAACTCGGCGAGGTCCGCAGGCCCAGCAAGTCCTATCGCGTTCTGCTGGCTGCGCTCGGCGCACCGGTTCCCGAGATCGATTCCGTGCTGTCCTCGCCGGGCCTGAATGTGGGGTTCGCTCGTGAAGTGGTGTCACAGGCTCCCGAGTTCGTCGGTGCCGGTACGCGGCGCGGCGCGGATGCGACGCTGCTGGAGGCCCTCGCGACCGCCGTGGTCGGTTCCGCTGACATCCTGACGCCCTGGTTGCCTTCCCTCGACGTTCCCGAGATGCCCTGCGACACAGGGTGCCTCGATCTCGATGCGGTGCGCAGCGCCACCTCGGGATTGCGGGAACGCGATCAGCGACACGGTGGTGGCTCGGTCGCGCGCACGGCCGTCGATCTCCTGAAATCGACGACCGCGCTGCTGGCCGGATACCGCGGACACACGACGCTCGCGCACGCACTGCTGGTCGCCACCGCCGATCTGGCCCGGCTGATCGGGTGGGCCTACCACGACATCGGTGACCAGCATCGCGCCCGCCAATACGCCACCATGGCTTTGGTTTCCGCGCGGCGAGCGGGTGCGGACAGCCTGGTCGCGTCAACGCTCTACGTGCTGGGGCGGATCAGCTTGATCGAACGCGACCCGCGCGTCGCTCTGCGGATGTTCCAACTCGGCCAGCTACCTGCCCAAGACGCCACCGGCGGTGGGGAATCGGCGCGCTTGTATGCCAATGAGGCCTGGGCGCACGCGATGATGGGCGACGTCGACCGGATGCGGACCGCGCTCGCCCGAGCCGAAGACGAGATCGCCCGGGTCGCAGATCATCCCATCGACCCGTGGACCCGGGTGTTCTTCACCCCCGGAGAGTTCACCGGGATGCGATCGGTGATCTACAACGAGTACGCCCTGACAGCCCGCGGACAGACCGCGCAACATTACACAGCCGAAGCCGTCGATGCCGCTCGCGCCTCGTTGGCCGCGTCCACGCCGGGACGACCTGCCCGCAGCATTCTGTTCGACAACATCACCATCGCCACGGGCACCTTCCGCCTCGGCCAGATCGATGACGCGGTCTCCGTCGCGACGGCTTGCCTGGACATGACCGGTCAGGTCGACAGCGGGCGAGTCGGCGACCGGCTGGGGCAGCTGGTGCACGCCGCGAGTCTCGCGTCCTCGCGATCCGATGTTCGCGATCTCTGTCAGACGATCCGGCGGGCCGTCCGCACCGCCCGGCACACTCCGCACCAGCTGACCGAACATCGCCTCGCGACCGCGTAGCAATGTCGACGCAACCCGATGATGTCATCCCCACACAGCGGCATTTACGACATGCCCTGTCGAATGTCATTGTCGCAGAGATTATTCGGCGATGTACTCAGCTCATGACTACGACGACGCCGAGACGTGGCCATCGGGCAATGGGCAGACGCCGGTGAGCCGGGTGTGTGTAGCTGTGACGCACGCAGGCGGCTCCGCCGCGAAGCCCGACAGCCGCGCTGGGGAGAACACACGCGTGCGGACCGCCGAGGGGTTACTGGAGGCCCGTCAGTTACTGCTCGCCGTCGCCGGGAACCTGCAGGGCGGGTCGCCGCTGATCGGATGGGCACGCGAGCTGGCGGATCTGCACGCGACTCTGTTCACCGCGTCGGTGTCGACCACCCGCCGGCCTGCCGACTTCGACGCGCCTACCACCAGCGGCCGGATCAACACCGTCATCGGCTTGATCGACGAGTGGTCGGCCTGTCATCTTCCTCGCCCCACCTCGGGCCGCCGGCACACCCATTCCCTCGGCGAGGTGATCAGCCACGTGGCAGACACCTACACCCACGTTCAGTGGACACTGCGCCACACCAAGAGCGCCGAACACCAGCACCATGCCGCCCTGCGCTTTGCTCAAGTCCAGGAAGGCTATGCCGACCTGGTCGAGGAAATTCGAGCCCTGCGCGTCGCGCTCCCGCTGGGCCGGGGCCACCAACCCGTCCCATAGCGGGCGAGGACTGCGGTGTTCAGGTGGGTGTTGGTGTCCCTCTGGTACGGCGGAGTCGCCGGGTGTGGCCGACCTCGTCGGCGGCCAGGAATCCGGACAGGATCGGGATGGGCTGGTCGGCGCAGGATTCGGCTGGTACGCCGGCCTCGATGACGCGCCCCGCGTCGACCATCACGATCCGGTCGGCGCGGTGGAGGTGGGTACGCAGATCATGGGTGATCATCAGAATCGCGGCGCCGGTTCGATGCCGGTAGCTGTCGAGGTACTCCAGGATTCGGCTGGTCAGCGGCGCGTCGAGCGCGGTGGTGATCTCGTCGCACACCAGGACAGCGGGTTCGGCGCCGAGTGCTCGCGCGAGGGCGGCGCGTTGAAGCTGGCCGCCGGACAATCCCGCGGGATATCGAAGTGCTTGCCGCGCATCGATACCCAAGTCGTTCAGCAACTCGTGAGCGTGCCGGCGGGCGGTGTCTCGGTCGACTCCGCGCAGCCGGACGGCGGTGGCCGCGACCTGGTCGAGAATCGTGCGCCGAGGGTCGAACGAGGCTGCCGACTCCTGCCACACGTACTGAACGGCGGCGATCTGTGCGCGACTACGCCGGCGCAGCGGGGCCAGTGGTTCGCCGTCGAGCAGCACGTGGCCGCTGTCGGGACCGACCAGTCCGGCGATCGTACGACCGATCGTCGACTTGCCCGCCCCGGATACGCCGACCATCGCGACGAGTTCACCGCGATGCAGATCGAGGTCGACACCGCGCAGAACGCGCGAACGTCGATGGGAGACAGCGAGATCGCGCAGTCGCAGAACAGGCGGTGACACCGCGGACGCTCGTCGTCGGCGCGGTGCTGCCACCGGCGCGGGTCGGTCGCTGTCGTGGAGCCGACCCGCGCGCACGAACAGCGTCCGGTCGCTGACCCGGTCGACGGCGACGGTGTCGTGGGTGACGAGCACTACGGCTTTGCCTGTCCGACGCAGCCGGTCGAGTCCGGTGAGCAGGGCGGCTCGCGCGAGGGGATCCAATCCGACTGTCGGCTCATCCACGATGAGCACATCGGGATCCGACATCAGCACCTGCGCCAGCGCGAGCCGGGTACGTTCGCCGCCGGAGAACTCGAACGGATACTTGCCGAGCATGGTGGCCATTGTGTGGTCGGACACCTCGAACGCCGCGGCTGTCAGCACGTCGGCAACGTGGCCGCGCCGGGTGGCCCTGTCGGTGCGCGGCAGCCCGAGGCGACGTCGACGCAGCCGCTCCAGCTCGGCCAGCGCGGTACCGATTCTGCGAGCGGGGTTCAGGGTGGACGCCGCATGCTGGGGCAGGTAGCCGATCCGCACGCTGCTCCGCGGTCCTGGGCACCGAATGGTTCCCGCGACAACAGTTCCCGCGACCGCGACGCCCGCAATCGCCGTAGCGATGGTGGTTTTGCCGGCACCGGAGGGACCGAACAGGGTGACGATCTCGCCGGCGTACACATCGAGGTCGATGTCGTCGACGAGGACGGTCCGGCCCGCGGTGACCCGTAGCGCACGCACACTGATGAGCGGCTCAGCCATCGCGGTCACGGGTGGCCAGGCGTGCGGCGTGGGTGCGAGGGTCGGCGAGCAGGTCGTCGGCGAGCAGATTGACCCCGACGATGAGCGCCACGATCAACAGCGCGGGCAGGGCCACCGACCAGGGCGCGATGGTCAGTGCGTCCTTGTTGGCCGCGACCGACACCGCCCAATCGGTCGAGGTGGTGTCGAATCCGAGGCCGAGGAAATTGGCCGACGCCAGAAAGTACACGGCAGCGGTGAACCGCAACGCCAGATCGGCGGCAATCGGCCGGGACATCTCGGCAACCGCGTAGTTGCCGTATCGGAAGGCGCGGCTCTCGCCCTGCATCCGCAACGCGTCCATGACCGTACCGTGGACAGTCCCGCGGGCCGTCATGCGAACGAATCGCGCGATCGGCGCGACGAGCACGAAACCGATCGCACACGCGATCGCGACCGCTGAGCCACGAGTGCGCAACGCGGCAACCATGATGATGAGCAACGAGGGCAGACACAGCAGCACATCCATCGGGCGCATCAGCAACTCGTCCACCCACGCGCGTGGCGCCGCGGCCGCCGCGACACCGATCAGCGACCCGACGAGATAGGCGATGGCGACTGTCACGGCCGCGACGACGAGGAATGTCCGTCCGCCGGTGAGGGCGGCGGCCAGCACATCACGCCCGAGTCGGTCGGTGCCGAACGGTGACCAGTCCGACGGCCCGAACGGCGACTGACGGTGCGGTGGCGCCCCCACGGCGAGAAACGGCCCCACGGTCGCGACGAGTACCGGCACCGCGACCAGCACGCTGTAGATCCAGCGGCGCAGGGTCATCGGCGGATGCCTTCGGCCGACACCGGCACCATGCGTTGCCCGGCGATATCGATGACGGTGTTGATCGCGATCGCGACGACCCCGGTGATCGCGACGATCGCGAGGATGACCGGGTCGTCACGGTTGCCGATGGCGCCGATGAGCGCCGACGCGATGCCGGGCACCACGAACACCGCCTCCACGATGAGCACACCGGAGAGCAATCCGTCCCCGGTGCGCCCGAGTTCCTGCATCGCGGGCGCGAGCGCGTTGGGCGCGACATGGCGGGTCAGCAGCGATATCCGGCCGACGCCGAGACGGCGGGCCGCGGCGATATAGGGCTGATCCATCACGTCGATGACACCGGCGCGGACCAGCCGAACCAGGGGAGCGGCGACGCGAGCGACCATCACGATCAGCGGCAGCACCAGGTATTCCGGACGGTCGAGCAGGGTATCGAGGTCGGTCCCGAGGAAGGTGGCGGGCAGCAGGTCGAGATCGAGGGCGATGTAGCTGACGAGCAGGACCGCGAGCACGAAATCCGGAATGGAATCGAGCCCGATACTGACGGTGCTGACGATCCGATCACACCACGATCCCGGTGCCGAGCCCGCGGCGAACCCGGCCGTGACGGCGACAGGGACCAGCAGCGCCAAGGCCAGCGCGGCCATCAGCGCGGTGGTCAGGAACGGGTCGGCGATCACGTCACCGACCGGGTGTCCGTTGGCGTAGGACACGCCGAAGTCGCCGACCACGGCGCCGGCCAGCCAGTCCAGGAAACGCTGGACCGGTGCGACGTCGAGGCCGAGCAGATGCCTGGCCGCCGCGCGCTGCTGCTCGCCGAGGACGTCGTTGCTCTGTACGTCGGCAGCATCGCCGGGCAACAGCAATGAGAGCACGAACACCAAGACCAGCAGCACGCCGAGCTGGCCGATCCCGATGACGCTGCGGCGCAGCAGGAATCGGGTGAACGGGGTCGACAAGCGCACGGACGCTACCGGATACCGACCACGATGCGGTCGTCACCGTACTGCCAGACGATGCCGGCCTCGGCGAATCCCGCGTCGCGGGCGAAGGCGACGTAGTCGTGCACGGTCGGGCGATCGTGCACGGTGTGCTCGAATCCGCCGTCGCGGGCCCGCACGAGGTCGGCGAGCTCGGGTGCTCGGTTCACAGCGTCCCACCAGGCCGCCCAGTCCTCGGCGTCCCCGGTTCCTTGTCGCGCGGCGCGGCGCGCGGTCAACGATTTGCCCAGAGCATCGAGCCCGGTCCCGGATGGGCCCTCGTACAGGTGATCACCGTTGACGAACAACCCGCCGGGTTTCAGCGCTTGCACGCAGGTCTTGATCAGCGCACGCAACGGATCCCGATTCATCCAGTGCAGGGCGGTGGTGCTGACGAACGCGTCCGGGACTCGCTCCAGATCCAGTGCGTCGAGCCAGCCCTCGGATCGCAGGTCGGCATTCACTGTCCGGAAGCGTGGCGAAGCCAAGGCCGGTTCGGCGAGACCGAGCAGCAGCGGGTCGGCGTCCACGCCGACAACGCAGGCGTCGGGGAACCGGTCGAGCAGCCGCTGCGACAGGGTTCCCGGACCGACCCCGAGATCGACGATCAACAAGTCGTCGCGGTCACCGAGTTCGTCCAACACATCGCCGATCACCTCGAATCGCTGCTCGCGATCGGGCATGTAGTGCTCCTGCTGGCGGTCCCAGCGTTCGAGCCAGTACCGCGCCGTCGCCGCGTCCAGTCCGGTCATCGAGCATTCACCTCGTCGAATCGGGCCCAGCCGTGCGAGTTCGGTACCGCGGCGGGCAGTTGCTGAAAACGATCGCCCGCGGCGCTGTTCCAGGCGGTGTTGCCGAAGAAGACGAAGCCGCCACGGTCGTACAGGATTTCGTGCATCGTTCGGTAGATCGCCGCACGTCCTTCCACGGTGGGTGTCGACTGTGCCTTGACGTAGAGCGCGTCGAACTCTGCATCGGACCACTTCGTCCGATTCTGCGGCGACCCGGTGAGCAGTCGTGACGCGAAATGGTTCGGAACAGGCAGTGGCCCGGACTGGCCCATCGTGAGATGACCGGTGTTGAGCGCGTCGGTGTAATAGGTGTCCTTGGAACCGAGGACGACGTTGACCTTCACCCCACAGCGGCCCGCGTGTTCGGCGAAAAGCCTTGCCGACTCCACGAAGCCGTGCGCCACCGGCGCGGTGAACAGGTCGAACGACAGGTCACGCACCCCGGCGCGGCGCAGCAACCGGCCCACCTCGTCGGGATCGTAGGTGTGTTGGGGCAGGTCGGCGTAGTACTGGAAGCCTTTGCCGAACACATCGTTGCCGACCTCGCCGTTGCCCTCGAGCGCGACCTTGACCAGCTCGTCGCGGTCGAGCATCCGCATGACCGCCCGGCGCACATCCGGGTTGTCGAACGGGGCACGGTCGGTCTTCATCGCGAAGAAGTAGATGCCACTGTTGGGGGTCGCCGCGAGCGTCAGGCCGCGCCGACCCTGCAGGGTCCGTGCTGCCGACGGGGTGAGGTTGTCGGCGTAGTCGATCTCGCCGCTCTGTACCGCTGCGAGCCGGGCATCGGACTCCGCGCTGACGATGCGCAGTCGCCGGATCGACGGGGCGCCGTCCCAGTAGCGATCGTTGGCGGTAGCAACGAATTCCCTGCCCGCCGTGAAGGACTCGAACACGAAGGGGCCGGTCCCCACCGGTCGCTCGAAGTCGGTGGCCCCGTTCGGAACGATCTTGGTCCCATAGGCCGACAACGCGATCAGGAACTCAAAAGAGGGCTCCTTCAAGACGATCTCCACCGTGCGCGCATCGATCGCGCGGCTCTGGGCTAGGTCGACCTTGTCGAGCGAGGAGGCGGCGATGAACGGGCGGCGCTGCGGAGGTCCGAGCACCCTCGAGAAGGTGTAGAGCACGTCATCGGCGCCGACGGCTTTCCCGTTGTGCCAGAAGGCGTCTCGCAGGGTTATGCGCCACCGCGTGCCGTCGTTGTTCGGCTCCGCGGCTGATGCCAGGCGCGGGATCGGGGTCATCGTCTCATCGATCTCGAACAGTCCGTCGTAGACCGATTTCATCCGAGCCTCGTCGATGAACGGCGTGTTCACACCGGGATCGATGCCCTCACCGGCACCGGAGCCCTGGAACGCGGCAGTGAAAGTGTCGACGGAGTTCCCGGACGAGCGGTTGCACCCGACCAGGGCCGTGCCCGCGGCGAGCGCGCCACCGAGCAGGAAGGTACGGCGGCGCAGATTCGACGGCTGCATGGATGCTCCTATCGCGTGGGCTCACACGCGACGAAGACATGCGCAAACAAGCCACAACCGGTGTGGCTCGGTTCGGCGCATCGATCAATACCCACGTGATCACGACCGTTTCAACAGTTCATCCGCAGGTATCTGGCTTCGGCTCGGGAACGAGCCTCACAGTTGCGGGACAGCCCCGGACTCGCACCGGTCTTCCCTACGGACAGGCGATATCCTACGCGGTGCGCCGGACGTCGCGAGAAGCCCCGGCTGCTGCGGGTTTCGATCATCTCGAGCTGGGGCGTGTGGCGTTGCGGGTGGGATTGTTAGCGTCGGGCCATGGATCTGGGACTGGATGGGAAACGGGCGATCGTCACCGGCGCGAGCAAGGGAATCGGTCTGGCCATCGCGCGGGGGCTCGCGGCGGAGGGGGTGGATGTGGTGCTCGCGGCACGGTCGGCGCAACCGCTGCGCGCTGCCGCCGACGAGATCGCTCGGCAATCGGGACGACGGGTGATCGCGGTACCGACCGACACCGGCGACGACGAGCAGGTGAAAGAACTCGTCGCGCGCACCGTCACCGAACTCGGTGGCGTGGACATCCTGGTGAACTCCGCCGCCACACCGTGGAGCGCGGGCGCGGGCGGCGATCTGCAAGCCACCACCGACGAGATCGTGCGCAGGGAAGTCGAGATCAAGGTGCTCGGATACCTGCGCACCGCACGTGCTGTCGCACCCCATCTGGTGGAGCAGGGGTGGGGTCGCATCATCAACATCAGCGGGCTCGGTGCGCGGCAGGCCAATTCGATCGGGCAGACCATCCGCAACGTGAGCGTCTCGGCGTTGACCAAGAACCTCGCCGACGAGCTGGGGCCGCACGGGGTGAATGTGACAGTCGTGCACCCGGGCCTCACCCGCACCGAACGGCTCACCGAACGTCTCACCCGCCAGGTCGAGCAAGAGGGTGGCGACGTGGCCGAGCTGGAATCAGAGTTGGCCAAGAATTCGATTCGCCGGATCATCGACGCGGGTGAGGTCGCCGATGTGGTGACGTTCCTGGCCTCGCCACGCAGCATCGCCATCACCGGCGATGCCATCGCGGCCGGGGGCGGCGTTCCCGGGCCGGTCTTCTACTGACGTTCGGGATGTGATCGGGCCGATTCTATTGCTTCACCGCGGCCCGGTCGGCCCGCGATACTTGCCACATTCGGAGTCGCGCCGATTCGCGCAAGCCATCGATCTCGCCGCCGAGGCGAACCCGGGAGACCAGCGATGACCAGCACCGTCACACCCACCGTCGTTGCCAGCAGCACCTCCCCGCTCTCGGCGGCCGCCGCGCCGAGCGCCTTCTTCAGCACCGAGGACTACCACCGGTTCCACGCCCGCGCGGCCGGTTACGACGCTGAAAACGCCTTCTTCACCGAGGATTTCGAGGAACTGCGCGAGGCCGGGTACCTGCGCGCCGCGCTGCCGCCGCAGTACGGTGGCCGGGGCCTGTCGCTCAGCGAATTGTCCAGGGAGCAAAGGCAATTGGCGTATTGGGCACCCGCGACCGCGCTCGCGGTGAACATGCACCTGTACTGGACCGGGCCCGCTGCCGCGCTGACCGTCTCCGGTGCCGAGGACTTCAGCTGGTTGCTCGCCGCGGTTCGCGACGGTGAGGTGTTCGCGGCCGGTCACGGTGAACGCGGAAACGATGTGGGACTGGATGATTCGGTGGTGAGCGCCCGGCGCCTGCCCGACGGCTCCTACCGCGTCGACGGCCGCAAGACCTTCACCTCGCTGGGCCCGGTGTGGACCTCGGTGGGTATCCACGCCCGTGACGACTCCGACCCCGCCGACCCGCGCATCGTGCACCTGTTCGTCGCCCGCGACCAGCCGGGGGTGCGCACCGAGGAAACCTGGGACACCCTCGGCGTGCGGGCGACCCGCAGCGACGACACGATCTTCGACAACGCCCGTGCCGAAGCCGCGACGCTCGCGGGAACGCACGCGCCCGGCGGTGCCTACCCCCCGCTGATCAACGGCATCCTCGGCTGGTACCTGCCGCTGCTGGCCAATGTCTACTTCGGGATCGCCAGGCGGGCGCTCGATGTCGCGATCCTGCACGCCGGCACCCGCTCCTCGCTGGTCCCCGGTGTCGAGGCCCACGCCGGCAAACCGGCGGTACAACGCCAGATCGCCGAAGCCGAAATCCAGCTCGACGCCGCGTACGCACTGCTCGAGACGGCGACCCGGGACGCGGACGCCGGCGTCGAGCTCGGCGTGTGGGCGATTCCGCGTCTGTTCTCGGCGAAGGAATTCGCCACCAGGACAGCCAAGAACGTCGTCGACACCGCGGTGCAGGTGGTCGGCGCGTCGTCGGTCAGTCGCCGCAACGAACTCGAACGCCTCTACCGCGACGTCCGCACCGGACAACTCCATCCCCCCAACACCGACGCGATCCTCGACGTGGTCGGCCGCACCGCGCTGGGTCTGCTTCCCTGACCGGATTTCGCTCTCAGAGCTGCGATTGCACCTCGGCGGCAATGAGTTCCAGGTGATCGAGATCGGCGAGATCGAGGATCTGGAGGTAGATCCGGCTCGCGCCGATCTCGCGGTAGCGGGCGATCTTGTCGACGACCTCGGCGGGGGAGCCTGCCAGGCCGTTGCTCTTCAGTTCGTCCACCTCGCGGCCGATCGCGGCGGCCCGGCGCGCTACCTCGGCGTCGGTGCGCCCGACGCAGGCGACCAGGGCGTTGGAGTAGATCAGTTCGTCGGTGCGCCCGGCCGCGCGCACCGCGGCGCGCACGCGGTCGAACTGGGCGGCGCTGTCGGCGATCGAGGCGAACGGCATGTTGAACTCGGTGGCATAGCGGGCCGCCAGGCGCGGGGTGCGGACCTTGCCGTTGCCGCCGATGATCACGGGCACCGGGTCTTGCACGGGCTTGGGCAGGGCGGGGGAGTCGGTGAGCTGATAGTGGGCGCCCTCGAAGCTGAACGTCGCCCCCGGCTTGGTGTCCCACAGTCCGGTGATGACGGCCAGTTGCTCTTCGAGCAGGCCGAACCTGTTGTCCGGGAACGGGATTCCGTACGCGGCGTGTTCGGCGGCGAACCAGCCGCTGCCGAGACCGAGTTCGACCCGCCCGTTCGACATCTGATCCACCTGGGCGATCTGGATGGCCAGCGGCCCCGGCAGCCGGAAGGTCGCGGCGGTGACCAGGGTGCCCAGCCGGATACGCGAGGTGTCTCTGGCCAGCCCGGCCAGGGTGATCCAGGCATCGGTGGGGCCGGGCAGGCCCGAGGCATCGCCCATGGCGAGGTAGTGGTCGGAGCGGAAGAACGCGTCGAATTCGAGCTCCTCGGCGGCGCGGGCCACCGACAGCAACGTGTCGTAGTCGGCGCCCTGCTGGGGTTCGGTGAAGATGCGGAGGTCCATGATCACCATCGTGCCCGATGTGAACAGGTCCGGCGCGGCGGCGGCCTGATCGCCGGGCAACGGTCGGCGCTACCGGCTGTTGTCCGGGTCGTCCGGGTGGCGGTGGTCCGGCGGCGGGCTGAGTTCGTCCACCACCACCAGGTTCCCGCCGGACTGCTTGGCCCGGTACATCGCCGCGTCGGCGGATTGCAGCAGTCGGTCCGCGGTCGGGCAGGGGCAGCGTGGACAGATCGTCGCGTCGAAAATCGCCACACCGACGCTCGCGGTGACAGCCACCGTGGTTTCCGGCGGTTCGGCGACCACTCGGCACAGCCGTTCGGCTTCCCTGCGCGCGGCGGCCGCGGAGATCGGGGCAGCCACCACGAATTCCTCCCCGCCCGTCCGCGCCACGACCGCCATCTCCCCGGCGGCATCGCGCAGCCGCCGGGCGGTGCGCATCAAGACGATGTCGCCGATGCGGTGGCCCCAGGTGTCGTTGACGCTCTTGAACCGGTCGAGGTCGAAGCAGATGACACACATCGCGGGATTGCGGTCCATCAGCTGTTGCAGCCGGTTCTCGAGACCGCGGCGGTTCAGCAGGTCGGTGAGCGGGTCCGACTGCGACTCGGTGCGCAGCAACGAATAGAGCAGCTGGAACGCGGGCACCGCGCTGACCACCGAAGCGAGTAGCAATGCGACCGCGAGGGCGAGTTCGATGCTCCCGCCGCCGGTGGCGATCCGCACCGAGAACACCACCACCGAGAGCAGCGACCACACCGAATGCACGGCCAGTGCTTTGGCGCTGTGGAAAAAGCTCAGGTAGCTGCCGGTGCCGAGGAGCAGGACGGTGCCCATCGCCCCGAACAGTCGATCCTGCAACTGGAGGAATTCCACCGTGAACAGCACATCGGCGCAGGCGATCAGGATCAGCGACTCGGTCCTGCTCGGCCAGGTCAGCAGCCACCAGCGCGCCGCCCACAGGGTTCCCGACAGCACTCCGATTGTCGAAGCGAGGCCGGGATGGCCGGGCGGTCCCACCGGTGTTCCCGCGATCACCGCGCCCATCACCGCGATCGCGGCTCCCGCGAGGCCGATCAGAATCTTCAGCGGAACCAGCGCCGACCTGGCGGCCAGCGTGCGGACGAGCCATCGGTAGTCGACAGGATCGTGCCACCAGTCCCGCAGCGTCTTGCCGTTGTACATCGACTCACCCTTGGTCTCGACCGCATCGCCTATCTGTTGGTTGCGCGTGTGAGAATTCCGGAAAACCCACCCGCTGATCGGCAGTAGTCTAGGTCGGAGCGTCGCGGAATCCCGCCGGTTCGGTCCCGCCGCCGGGTTGCCCGCGACGGTGGTGCCATCACGATCGGCGTCGGCTCATCGATGAAGAGCGCCAGGTCTGCGGAGTCGAGACGGTCGGCCCGGGAGTAGGTCAGTCGACCAGCGGCGATACCGTGGTGGAGTGAAACGGTCACCGGAAACGGACTCCTCGGTCCGGATCATCGACGTCGTGATGGAGATGTTGATGTCGGATGGGTACGACGATCTGCAGCTCAAGGAGGTCGCGCGTCGGGCCCAGGTTTCGCTCGCGACGGTATACAAGAAGTTCGCCACCCGTGACGAGTTGATGGTCGCCGCTGTCACCCGGTGGATGGCGATCAACAGCTATGCCGAACTGGAGTTGCCTGTTCCGGGTGAATCGCTGCGCGACGGGTTGGTCCGCGTCATCCGGCACGTCTTCGAGCCGTGGGAACGCAATCCCAGAATGCTCGAGGCCTACCATCGCGCGCGCAGCGGCATCGGTGGTCGGCAATTGGACGCACAGGGTGTGAGCGCCGTGCTGCCGGTCGCCGCGATGTTGTTCGATGGCTACGATCGCGACTATGTCGAGGACGTCGGACTGATCGTCACCAATTTGATCTACGCGTTGACCGGTCGATTCGTCGACAAGGATCTCGATGTGACCGAGATCCTGCCCATGCTCGAGCGTGCGATCGACCGATTGACCAGTGGCAGCGTGGCCGAGGCGGCGCGCGTTCGGGTGGCCGAGGGCGAGGAGGGCTCGTCGCCGCTCGTGTATCCCTCGTTGGCTGGTCCTTACGGGCCCGCCCGCTAGGCACGGACGGATCCCGCCGGCCGACGGCTCGAACAACCCGAATGACCTGCGGTAAGGCGAATTTCAGGGTTGTACGTCAAGGGCAAATCAATGTGACGTAGATCACTAGTTACTTGGATGAGACTGCTGTCACATGCTGAGTAACCGGATTACCGTGTGGTCGGCAGGGGCTCCGAGCGATCGAAATCCGGGCGTGGGGCGCACCTGTCGAGATCTTCAGATTCGAAGTTTGGATGGGAAGCACATGGCCGCACAATTCGTTGATTCCGCCCACTGGAGAGCCCACGCCCGCCGGCATCCGCTGCGATATCGCCTGGCCATCGTCGCGCCGAATGCCGTGGAAGTTGTTCGCTACGCGGGAGGTTGGCTCTTCGATCGAACAACCGCCGGGTGGGAAGTGACCGTGCTCGTCGACGACCACTCCGACGTGCGCCCGTTGCAGATCCTCGGTGCCACTGTGCTCGATATCGAACAGTCGCTGGCGGCCCCGAAACACGACACCTGGCCGCATGCGGTGGCTGTACCCACCCAGATGGTCGCGGACTGTCGTGTGCGCGATGGCATTCTGGACTGTCTCGACCACCGTTCGGCCGAGCTGTCGCTGTGGGGCGATGCCCTTCCGGCCGAACTGGCGGATCGAGTGAAGATCACCCACCATCGCGTCAGCCGGGCCGCGCGCGCGTTCAAAGCCTGCGCCTTGGCTACGGCGGGATTCCCCGCCGAAGAAGTCGGCCCCACCGAGATGTTCCGTGTCAGCGCGTCACGGACCACTGCTGGATTGGTCTCCGCGAGTTGACCATGGCAACGGCCGATCGTGAGATAGCCGAGTGGGCGCGCGGCTATCTGCGCCGACACCCGATTGCCGCCTTGGAAACGGTCGGTGGCCAATTCGTCCTCGGCATGCGCGCTGTGCGCTTTCTCGCCATCGACACGGTCACCGGTCGATTCGCGTTCCAGGAGTTCGTCAGACAGGCCGCGTTCATGGCGTCGTCGGCGGCCTTGCCGACGATCTTTGTCGCCCTGCCGATCGGAGTGACGCTGTCCATCCAGTTCGGGTTGCTGGCCGGGCAGGTCGGAGCGACCTCGCTCGCCGGTGCGGCGAGCGGGCTCGCGGTGATCCGGCAGGGGGCGCCGATGGTCGCGGCGCTGCTGATGGCTTCGGCGGTCGGCTCGGCGATCTGCGCGGATCTCGGGTCGCGCAAGATCCGCGACGAACTGGACGCCATGGAGATCATGGGTGTCTCGGTGATCCGCCGCCTGGTCGTCCCCCGGCTGGCGGCCGGGGTACTGATCGGGGTGTCGCTGACGGGAATCGTCTGCTTCGTCGGCTTTCTCGCGGGCTACCTGTTCAATGTCTTCGTTCAGGGCGGGGCGCCGGGAAGTTTCGTCGCGACGTTCTCGTCCTTCGCGACCGTGGACGATCTGGTGCTGACCATGATCAAAGCTGTTGTCTACGGGGCGATCGTCGCCGTGGTCGCCTGCGAGAAAGGGCTGACCACCAAGGGCGGTCCGGCGGGCGTGGCGAATTCGGTCAACTCGACAGTGGTTTCCTCGATCCTGCTGCTGATGATCGTGAACGTCGCCTTCACCCAGCTGTACATGATCTTGCTGCCGCGGCAGGGGCTGTAATGGCGGCGCAGTACTACCCGCCGGGGGTGCGGCCGGTGCACCGGGCCGCGGTCCGGCTGGCCGCGGGGGCGATGCGGGTCGGCCATATGGGGACGTTCCTGATCCGGGCCCTGTTCTCGATTCCGGTGATGCTGCGGCACTACCGCAAGGAATTTCTGCGCATCCTGTCCGACATCACCTGGGGAAACGGTTCGATCGTCGTCGGCGGCGGCACCGCGGGCGTGATCATCGTGCTCGGCGCGGCGGGCGGTGCGATCGTGGGCCTGGAGGGCTACAACGCACTGCACCTGCTGGGCATGGAGCCCACCGTCGGGTTGATCGCCTCGACCGCCTCGACCAGGGAATTGGCGCCCATCATGGCCTCGCTGGCTTTCGCCGCCCAGGCTGGGTGCCGGTTCACCGCGCAACTCGGTGCGATGGGGATCGCCGAGGAGATCGAGGCGATGGAGGCGATGGCCATTCGCGCGGTTCCGTATCTGGTCAGTACCAGGATCCTCGCGTCGGTGGTCGCGATGTTCCCGCTGTATCTGGTCTGTCTGGCGGCCAACTACCTGGCGGTGGAAATAGTGGTCGGTCTGTCCGGCGGTCTGTCGGCGGGCACCTATCAGCACTACTTCCAGCTGGTGCTCAACGGCCCCGACATCGTGTACTCGCTGATCAAGGCGATTCTGTTCGTGATCCTCACCTCGACGATCCAGTGCTACTACGGCTTCTACGCCGCGGGCGGCCCCCAGGGCGTCGGCACGGCCGCGGGCCGGGCGATGCGCGCGTCCATCTCGGTGATGATCGTGGTCAATCTGCTGCTGACCGTAGGTCTTTGGGGCATCGGTTCCAGCGCTCGGCTGGGAGGGTAGATGCCGGCGACTCCGTTCGAGAAGGATGGGCGAGGTCCCGGCGCATTCTCGCTGGTGCTGCGTGGCGTGGTGTTGATCGTGCTGACCGTAGCCATGGTCACGGCACTGTTGATGAAGTCGACGGGCCGCTTCGACGACAAGGTGGAAGTGATCGCCATGCTGGATCAGCTCGGCGATGGTCTGCCCGCCCGATCCGACGTGAAGTTTCGTGGTCTGCTGATCGGCGCGGTGTCCACGGTGGCGCTCGCCGACAACGGCGGTCCGAATCGGGTGACATTGCTGCTCGACCCGGTGTACGCCGGGAAAGTGCCGCGCACGGTGACCGCGCGGGTGGTGCCGAGCAACGTCTTCGCCGTGTCCTCGGTCCAATTGGTGGACAACGGGCCCGGCCCCGGGCTGACCGCCGATACTGAGATCGCTCAGGACCGCAGCCTCGCGACGGTCCAGTTGCAGACCGCGTTGACCAAGTTGCGCGAGATCATCGCGAGTACGGGGCGGGTCGGGTCCGACACCACAGTCGGAATGCTCGCCGCGGTGGCCGCGGCCACGGATCGGCGGGGTGACGACATCGTGCGCGCCGGTGGGCAACTCGACCGGATCACCAGGGAATTCGATGCGCTACTCGCGCCCGATGGTGGGCCCTCGACCCTCGGCGCGATGGCCGAGGCGGTGCACGGACTCAACGCGGCGGCCCCGGACCTGCTCGATGCCCTGCACTCGGCGGTGCTTCCGCTGCGCACGGTCGCCGAACGCGAGGGCGAACTGATGAACCTGCTGTCTGCGGGCAACAACACCCTGTCCAAGGTGGGCGGCGGGCTGGCTCGACATACCGATCAGATCGTCACAGTGACGAATGATCTGGTGCCGGTCCTCGATGTATTGGGCGAGGGAGCCGGTAGTTTCGCACCGATCGTGGTCCGGATCAAAACGATCTCGGATCTGTGGTTCGCCGAGTTCTGGAACTCCGACACCCAGATGGGTACCGGCAAATTCCAGTTCCGGTTGAGCCCGCACACCGCCTACACCCGTGCGGACTGTCCCCGATACGGCCAGTTGGCCGCGCCGAGTTGCACGACCGCACCGGACTCGATCCCCCAGCAGGAGTTGTCACCCAGTATGAATCCGCGGTCGTATTCGGTACCCCAGCTGGCGCCGGAACTGCAGGACCTGATCCGCCGGATTCTGGGCGGAGAGGCCAACGCCGCGGAATCGGTACTGGCGCAACTGCTCTCCGACAGTCCGCTCCCGGTGGGTGGCGGCCGATGAGTTTTCGTCGATCACTGATCGGGCTGAGCCTGTTCCTGGTCGTGTCCCTCGGACTGATCTGGGTCACCTTCGTGACGCTGCACCGCGGGGTGGACGGCTCGGCGAGAACGTACTCCGCGATCTTCAGCGATGTCACGGGCCTGCGCGCCGGTGACGATGTGCGGATGGCCGGGGTGCGGGTGGGTCGCGTCGACGGGATCGCGCTGGTCGGCAACCGCGCCGAGGTGCGGTTCCGGGTCGAGGAACAACAGAAGGTCTTCGGGAATACGAAAGCCTCGATCACCTATCAGAATGTCATCGGCCAGCGCTATCTCGGCCTTTCCCTGGCCGACTTCGGGCAACCGCAGGAGGTGGCGCCCGGCGGCACGATCCCGCTCGAGCACACCGAACCCTCGTTCGATATCTCGGTGCTGCTCAACGGGTTTGAGCCCCTGTTCGGTGGGCTGGATCCGCAGCAGGTCGACAATGTGACCGGAGCGCTGATCACCGCGCTCCAGGGCGACAACACCTCGCTGGTGCTGCTGATCGCGCAGGTCTCCACCCTGGCGGAGTCCGTCGCCGGACCGGATCAGGTGCTCGGGGCGGTGATCACGAACCTGAGCCAGGTGGTGGGCGACCTGGCAGCGCACAGCGGTACGGTGAGCACCCTGCTCACCCAGTCGCGCTCGATCATCGACGGACTCTCGCGTCACCGTGACGCGCTGATGGGGTCGTTGACGACCGTCGCGTCGGTGACCGGGCGCCTGGCCACCGTCGTCGAGGACGTCCGGCCACAGCTGAACGAATTCCTCACGCGCGAACCAGGATTCACCAAGCACTTCGAGCAGAACAAGGACAGTTTCGCCTACCTGGGCTTCAACCTGCCCGCGCTGCTGAAGGGGCTCGCCAGGGCGAGCCAGGAGGGGTCTTACCTCAACACCTACCTGTGCAACATGGGCGTGACGTTCCTGCCCGCGCTGGCCACCCTGGTACCGACCATCGTCGCTCTGGCCTCGCCGACCGGCGCCATCCAACAATCACCGATCTGCAGGTGAGGCAATGACATCGAAACAGCCTTCGAAAGCCGTGCTGGGGCTGATCGCGCTCGGACTGTTGCTCGCCATCGTCGCCGGGGCGGTGGGTTTCAACTCCCTCGGCGTCGGACAGCAGCGCTACGACGTCGAGTTCGCGCAGGCCGCCGGTCTGCGCGTGGGGGACGGGGTCACCGTCGCCGGTGTTCCGGTCGGCACGGTCGCGGGTCAGCGGCTGGCCGGTGACCGGGTGCTGGTCACCCTGAGCGTCGATCGATCGGCCGCCCTCGGCGCCGACACCCGCGCCGCCATCAAACTGACCACCCTGCTCGGCGCCCGCTACGTCGAACTGACCCCGGCGGGTGACGGCGAGATCGCCGATCACCGAATCGGTCTGTCGCGCACCGCCGTTCCCTACGATCTGCAGCAAGCACTCGACAATGCCACCGCGACATTCGAACAGATCGACTCCGGCCGTATCGCCACCTCGCTCGACGCGCTGGCCAACCAACTCGACGGCGTACCGACGGTACTGCCCGGGCTGCTGGGGAATCTGCGCTCGCTGGCCGCACTGCTGGGTAGCCGTCGCAACGAACTCGGCGCGCTCCTGACCGGCGTGCAACAGTTGACCACGGTGGTCAACGGTCAGCAGGGCGACCTCGCGGCCATCGTGGGCCAGGGCCGCGACCTGGTCACCGAGATTCTCGCGCGGCGCGGTGCGCTCCAGACCCTGATGGACTCGACGCGGCGGCTGGCGGATCAGGTCAGGGTGCTGGTCGTCGAAGACCGGCCCAAGATCGACGAACTGCTGCGCGGTTTCGACGGATTGCTCGGCAGCCTCGCCCGCCACGACGACCTGTTGCGCAACATCCTGCAGATCCTGCCCGTCCCCATCCGCAATTTCGCGAACGCGTCGGGCACCGCCAACGAGGTCGACTTCACCGCGCCCGCGGGGCCGCTGATCGATTCCTGGATGTGCGCGCTGAGCGGGCGTGCCGAGCAGGTCTCGCTGGCCCCCTACTTCCAGGACTGCAAATGACACGACTCGCCACGCTGGTCAGGATCGTGCTGGTCCTCGGACTCGGCGCGCTCGCGGGGTGCGCGGGCAGCCCGAACGACACGGATTCGGCCATCACTGTGACGGCCCGATTCGACAACGGCGCCGGACTCTACGTCGGCAACGCCGTGGCCGTGCTCGGGATGCCGGTCGGTGAGGTCACCGCCATCACCCCGCGCGGTTCCCACGTCGAGGTCACCATGCGGGTCGAGGGCGAGGTCGCCATCCCGGCGGACGCGACCGCGGTGACCGTCTCGACCTCGGTACTGACCGATCGCCACGTCGAGTTCACACCCGCCTACCGTGGCGGCGCCACCCTGGCAGACGGAGCGCAGCTCGGCCTCGACCGCACCCGCACCCCCATCGACTTCGACCGCTTGCTCGGCGCCGCCGACGGGATGGCCGCGCAGCTGGCCGGCGCGACTCCCGAGACCGGTCCGATCGCGCGCCTGCTCGATACGTCCGCGCGGATCGCCTCGGGCAGCGGTCCGGAACTTCGGGCCACGATGAACGAACTGTCCGGTGCCCTGCGGCTCGGCGAGGACGGGGGAGCCCAGACCCAGAAGGCGATCACCGACATCGTCGAGCACCTGGCGGTCCTGATTCGCGCTGCGGCCGACAACGACCAGACGATCCGGGAATTCGGCAGTGCGACAGGGCAATTGAGTAGTGTCCTGGCCGATCTCCAGATCGGCGCGGGTGATACCGGCGCGCAGATCGTGCAGATCATGCAGCAGACCGATGACCTCCTGTCCCAGAACAGTGCGAGCCTGCGCTCCACGGTGACCAACGCGGGCACCGTCACCCACGCGCTCGCGGACTACCGCGAGGAGATCGCCGAGTTCATCGACGTGACACCGCTGTTGCTGAACAACGCCTACAACGCCATCGACGTCGACTACCGCGGCGTCCGGGTGCACGCGCTGCTGGACAAGGTCTTCTTCGACGGCCAACTGGTGAAGGAGGTGTGCAACGTGCTGGGGCTACGCCAACTCGGTTGCAGCACAGGAACATTGCAGGATTTCGGGCCGGACTTCGGCATCACCGACATGCTTGAGGCGATGTCGAGGTTGCCACGATGAGACAGCGATATCGGTCCGCGTCGACCCTGCTGCTGGCCGGGGTGGTACTCGCTACCGTGCCCGGCTGCGCGGTGGGTCTGGGTGATCTGCCGTTGCCCGCGCCCGGCGTCGGCGAGGGCGGCTATACGATCCACGCGGGCTTCGCCAATGCGCTGAACCTGCCCGAGCAGGCGAAGGTGCGGGTACTCGGCGCCGACGTGGGCGAGGTCGCGCGGATGTCGGCACGCGACTACACCGCCGTGGTCACGATGCGCATTCAGCCGGGGGTGGCCCTGCCGGTGGGCACCCGGGCCGAATTGCGCACCGCCACACCACTCGGCGATGTCTTCGTGGCGCTCACTCCGCCCGACGCCGCCGCTCCCGGCGGGCCGGTGCTGCACGACGGCGACACCATCGCGCTGTCGGCCACCCAGGCCGCGGCCACCATCGAGGAGTTGCTCACCACCGCGTCGCTGCTGGTCAACGGTGGGGTGATCCGGAACCTGACCAATATCGTCAACGGTCTCGGACACGCCGTCGGCGACCGAGGCGCGAATCTCGCCGCGCTGCTGGACAGATCGACCAGGGTGGTGCAGGCACTGGCCGCGCGATCGGCCGATATCCGCACCGCACTTGTCGAAGTCGACCAGCTCACCCGGCAATTGCAGGATCAGCGTCGCCCGCTCGGCGAGTTGGCCGACGTCGCGGGACCGGCGCTCACGGCCGCCACCGACAGTTCCCAGCAGGCGTTGACGCTGATCCGGCAGGTCGATCAGATCAGTCGGGACCTGGCGAAGTTCCCCGCCATCGACGGCTCCGCCGCGGGCATGGTCGCCGACGTCAACCGGCTCTCCGCCGGGCTCAACGCGGCCTCGACCGATCCCAATGCCAGTCTCGCGGCGATGAATTCGATTCTCGGACCGATCATCAAGATCACCAACGGCACCTCGGCGCACGTGAACGCCGATCTGCAGGACGTGACGATCGGGGCGGTGCCCGATCCGGCGCATCCCGGTGATCCGGGTAGCCGGATACCGGACGCGAGCGACTGGCAGGCTCTCGTCGGCACCCTGACCTACACCCTGCTCAAACTGCAGCAGCGCGTGACGGGAGCGGGGCGATGACACCTGCGCAGCGATTTCGGCTCGTGCTCGGCGTGCCCGCGCGCGTCGTGGTCGGCGCGGCCGTGCTCGGCAGCCGGTTCCGGTCCATCCTGTCCAGCGGCGCGCTGGTGCTGACCCTGATCGTCGGCATCGCGTATCTGCTGTTCGGCGCCCTCGGCGTCGACCCCACGGCGGCCACCATGACCGTCCGGGTGCACCTCGCACAGTCCGGTGGGCTGTTGACCGGGCAGAATGTCACCTTGCGCGGTGTCCCGATCGGTGAGGTCACCGCGATCGAGCTGACTTCGACCGGATTGGTGGCCACCGCGGCGATCGACGCGCAGGCCCGGGTGCCCGTCGGCGGCGCGGTCCGGGTCGCGAGCCTGTCGCTGGCAGGCGAGCAGTACCTCGATTTCCGCCCCGTCGACGACGACGGCCCCTACCTGGCCGACGGCGCCGAGATCGAGGTGGAGCGGACTTCGACGCCGGTGCCGCTGTGGCAGACCCTCGCGCAGCTGGATACCACGCTCGCACAGGTGGATCCGGCGCGGCTGGCGGCGATCGTCAAGGAACTCGGGGTGAGCGAGCAGGGCCCGCGCAAGCTCTCCGACATCATCGACGGTGGCATCTTTCTCGTCTCCACCTTGGATTCGGTGCTGCCCCAAACGGTCGGGCTGCTGCGCGACAGCCGGACGGTGCTGAGCACCGCGGCCGCCGCCTCGCCGGGACTGGGTGAATTCGCCGGTGACGCGGCACGAGTGATGTCGGGCGTGGAGGCGAAGTCGGGCGGATTCGTCGATCTGCTCGGCGCGGCGCCGGGAACGCTCGGTGCGCTGGACGCGGTGCTTGACCAGAACTCGCCCGGCGTGGTCGACCTGCTCGGCAACCTCACCACGGTGGCCGACATGGCGAACTCGCGAGTGCCTGCCCTGCGTGAGTTCTTCTTCCCGACCGAGCGGGCGGGCTCGACGCTGGGCAACCTCACCGCGGCATTCCACGACGGTGGCCTCTGGGGGCTGGTGAATCTGTACCCCCGCTACTCCTGCGATTACAACCTGCCGCGACATTCACCGTCGCAGCCGGACTTCCCCGAGCCCTACCTCTACACCTATTGCCCGAACGAGGACCCGTCTGTCCTCATCCGCGGTGCGCGCAACGCACCGCGCCCGCCGGGTTCGCGTGTCCCCGGTCCGCCGCCGCCGGGACAGGCGACCGCGACGCAGGCGATCCCGACTCCGCTCGGACCATGGACCCTCCCGCTCACCTTCGCCGGGCCGGATCTGTCGACGCCGGTACCTCGGTGAACGGCTCCGGACTCGCACCGCACACCACCACGCTAGGAATCGCTATGAACGACACGGACACCAAGACCGAGACCGAATTGCTCGAACCGGCGGTAGTGAAGACATCGGCGGATTCTGATCCGGCGCCGACCGAAGAGCCGAAACAGGCAGGCCCGACGAAGCTGCAGCGGGTGCGGGCGATCGCGCGCCGGATCGCCGCGCCGGTCACCGTGGTGGCCGCCGTGGCAGCGCTGGTGGTGGCCGGCTTCCTCGGCTGGAAACTCGACGAGAAGTCCGACACCGACGCCGCCGCCGAAGCCGGGCTCGCGGCGGCGCGGGCCTACGCCGTCACCTTGACCAGCGTGGACTCCAACCACCTCGATCGTGATTTCGCGGCGGTGCTGGACGGATCGACCGGCGAGTTCAAGGACATGTACACCCGGTCGAGCGGTCAGCTGCGCCAGCTGTTGCTCGAGAACAAGGCGACCGGCACCGGGACCGTGCTCGATGCCGCGGTGAAATCGAAATCCGAGACCAAGGTCGAAGTGCTGTTGTTCATCGATCAGACGGTCACCAATATCGCCGCCGCCGATCCGCGCGTCGACCACAGCCGGGTCCAGATGACGATGGAACTCGTCAACGGACGCTGGCTGGCCAGCCGGGTCTACCTGCCCTAATCCTCTACCCGCTCGACCGCGCGGAGTTCCGTGCTGTCTTGCGGGAATGAGGTTCTCAAAAATGAATATGGTTGTTACCATCGAAGTGCGCGTCTTTGTCGCGGCTTCCCGATCACCTGGAGTTCTCCGTGACCGATTTCGATACAGTGAACTACTTCACCGACCCGGATCTGATTCCCGATCCCCATCCCTATTTCGATCATCTGCGGTCGAAGTGCCCGGTGACCCAGGAACCGCACTTCGGTGTGTACGCCGTCACCGGATATGAGGAATCGGCTGAGGTACTGAAGGATTCGTCGATCTTCTCCTCGGCTGTCGCCGTCGGCGGACCCTTCCCGCCACTGCCGTTCACGCCGGTCGGCGACGATATCAGCGACCTCATCGACCAGCATCGGACCGAGTTGCCGATGTTCGAGCACATGGTGACGATGGACCCGCCGCAACACACCTTCGCGCGGTCGGTGTTGAATCGTCTGCTCACGCCCGCCCGCTTGAAAGAAAACGAAGAATTCATGTGGCGGCTGGCCGACCAGCAGCTCGACGAATTCGTCGAGGCCGGCCAATGTGAATTCCTATCCCAGTACGCCAAGCCGTTCGCGCTCTTGGTCGTCGCGGATATGCTCGGCGTTCCCGAAGTCGATCACCAGCAATTCCGTGTCGTGCTCGGCGCGCCCCAGCCGGGTGCCCGACCCGGTGCGATCGACAACGAAGCGCTCTCGAGCAACCCGTTGGCCTGGCTGGACGAGAAATTCGTCTCCTACATCACCGATCGCCGCAACGAGCCACGCGACGACGTACTGACGTCGTTGGCGCTGGCGAAGTATCCGGACGGCACCACACCGGAGGTCCTCGATGTGGCGCGGTCGGCGACCTTCTTGTTCGCCGCCGGGCAGGAGACCACGGCCAAGGTGCTGGGCGCGGCGGTGCGGTTCATGGGCGATCACCCCGACGTGCAGCAGCGATTGCGCGAGGACCGCACCTTGATCCCGAACTTCATCGAGGAAACCCTGCGGATGGACGCACCGGTCAAGAGCGGGTTCCGGCTCGCTCGCCGCGCGACCACCGTCGGTGAGGTGGACATCCCGGCCGGCGGCCTGGTGATGTTCTGCCCCGGCGCGGCCAATCGCGATCCGCGCCGATTCGAGGACCCGCACGAGTTCCGTCTCGACCGCGACAACTTCCGTGAGCACATCGCGTTCGGTCGCGGCGTGCACACCTGCCCGGGCGGCCCGCTCGCGCGGGTCGAGGGTCGGGTCTCGATCGAACGGATCCTGGACCGGCTGCTCGACATCGAGATCGACGCGGACAAGCACGGTCCGGTCGACGCGCGCACCTACGAGTACGAACCCACCTTCCTGCTGCGTGGGCTCAGCGAACTGCACATCCGCTTCACTCCCCAATCCTGACCACTACAACAACGACAGAGGTAGGTAATCATGACCGGACGGGTCGAAGGCAAGGTCGCGTTCATCACCGGAGCCGCGCGCGGGCAAGGCCGCAGCCACGCGCTGCGCTTGGCGCAGGAAGGCGCCGACATCATCGCCATCGATGTCTGTAAGCAACTCGACAACGTGCCGTTCGCGATGTCGACCCCGGAGGATCTGGCGACCACCGCCGACCTCATCCGGGCACAGGGCCGTCGCGTGGTCACCGCCGAGGTCGATGTCCGCGACTACGACGGGCTCAAGGTCGCGGTCGACGGCGCGGTCGCCGAACTGGGCAGGCTCGACATCATCGTCGCCAACGCCGGGATCGGCAACGAGGGCGGCGCGCTGGTCGATCTGCAGGAGAACCTGTGGGACGACATGATCGACGTCAACCTCGGCGGCGTCTGGAAATCGGTGAAAGCCGCTGTGCCGCATGTGATCGCCGGTGAGCGCGGCGGCTCGATAATCCTGACGAGCTCGGTGGGCGGGCTCAAGGCCTATCCCAATATCGGCCACTATGTCGCGGCCAAGCACGGTGTCGTCGGACTCATGCGGACCTTCGCGGTGGAACTGGCGCAGCACTCCATCCGGGTGAACTCGGTCCACCCGACGCACGTGAACACGCCCATGGTGATGAACGAGGGCACCTACAAGCTGTTCCGCCCGGATCTGGAGAGCCCCGGCCCCGCCGACCTCGAGCCGATCGCCCGGTTGTTCCACACCCTGCCGGTGGCCTGGATCGAGCCCGAGGATGTCAGCAACGCGGTGCTGTACCTGGCCTCCGACGAGGCTCGCTACGTCACCGGCGTGCCCCTGCCGATCGACGCGGGCGGAATGCTCAAGTAATCACCCCGTCGCGCCCCCCCGGGGGGGGGGGGCGGCCCCCCGGAACAAACAAAGCGGGGAAACGGGCAGGGGGGGGGGGGGGGCCGGGCCCAAAGTGAGGGGCGGGGAGATATAAA